>NZ_JAEFCE010000024.1:0-68227 GCF_016406055.1 Vibrio sp. IB15 | reverse complement strand
TAGTTCAAAAAAAATCCCCAAGCGTGGCTTAGGGATTTGTGTATAAGAGACAGCCACTTAGGGGCCTTTTTTAATCTTGCCACCTCAGACTCCTGCTCTGCTTATCCGCCTCAAGCCACTTCCGCCCCGGCTTAGTAATGTTTTTTATTTACTTAATTGATTGACGAGCTATATTAGTAAACGAATGACTTTATAAACATGTTCATTTACTAACAATGAGGGTTCTAGCATGAGCAGTAATAAAATTGGAATTGTTTTCTTCTCTAAATGCGGCGCAACTAAGCAGGTCGCAGAACTGCTCGCTGAGGGTGTAAACACACAGCTACCTGACTCAGCCCTACTCATCGAAGTGCTACCTTCGGAGATCATTGAAGGCCGATATGACAACGACGAAAAGCTCAAACTCCTAGACAGTTGTGATGCGATCGTTTTTGGGGCTCCAACCTACATGGGTTCACCTGCCGCTCAGTTTAAAAGCTTTATGGATGCGAGCAGTGACAACTACTGCAAGAAATTATGGCGCAACAAGCTCGCTGCTGGCTTCACCACTGGAGGCAGTCTTAACGGAGAGCAACAACAAACCCTGCTTAGCTTTTTCACTCTAGCTTGTCAGCACGGAATGGTTTGGGTTGGCTTAGACGCCTCAAGACACACAGATAATTTAGGGTTAAACCGCACTGGTTCAAATATTGGTTTGGTGTCTAGTATCGATGATGGTGAAGATAGCGTTAACCACAATGACTTACTCACGGCTCAATACTACGGTTCAAGAATCGCCAGCTTGGTTCAAGAACTCGTAAACAAAAGCTAGAGCAACAGCCTTGATTGAGATAAGTTGGACGTATCATTCCCAACTTTCATGAATATCATCAAATGCTACTCGAAGGAATCGAAACTCTCTTGGTTTTGAGTAAAGCCAAAACCATGAGCCGCACTGGCAGCCTGCTGTATATCAGCCAATCAGCGGTAAGCAAACGGATTGCTAACTTAGAAAAGAAGTTGGGGAAAAAGCTGATTGAGCCGAGCGGTCGTCAGATAAAACTCACGCCAGACGCGATAGCACTGATCGAGAGTATTGGTCCTACGTTCAATGAACTTCGTGGTCTTATTTATGAACAGCAAGAGTTAGAAGATACGACTCTCATTACCTTAGACAGCTCTAAGTCTCTGATAGCCGGCTATTTAGGTGAAATGATGGGGCAGTTTATCCGACAAGATAAATACATCACGATAACCACCAACCACACGCCCAGAATCATAGAGCGAGTTCAGTCCGGCAAGGCAACCCTAGGGTTATGCGCAGGCTTGTTGCCACCACATCATGGATTGATGACGTTTCATCTGTTCGACGAGCCCTTTTTCATTGTAAGTAAATTGCCGTTAAACGGGCTTCCACCCAAAGTCATCACTAATGATATGACTAACCCCGCCAACTCTTACCAACTCTCAGTATTAGAAAAATTTGGTATCAAACCTTTGATGGAGATGGATGCCTACACTGCCGCAGCGCAGCTTGCACTAGGTGGAACTGGTCCTGCTTTAATTCCGCTCTCTATCGTAAAAACACTCAATATTGAGTCTCAATATCTGTATAGCTTCCAGGAATTAGCGGGCTTAATCCGGCCGATTCATGTCTGTGTAAGACCAAATAGCTACCAGTCTCCACGAGTTAAAACACTGATAGAATCCATTGTTGATGCTGTTCCCAAAGCAGTTTAGACGCCATGAGCATCGACATCACGATCACCAAGGGGCGAATCCACTTCTGCCCTTTTGTCACCACCACTTTAGCACCTAACTGAGCCCCCATAAAGCCACCAATTGCCATCACTAAGCCGAGTTCCCAAATTGGCAAGCCTGCCAAAATAAAGAAGATCAGTGCAGCGATGTTAGAAGTGAAATTCAACACCTTAGTGCGAGCGGTCGCATCGACTAAAGAGAAATGACCAATTGCGACAAAGCAGACCGTGAAGATAGAGCCAGTACCTGGCCCAAAGAAGCCATCGTAAAAGCCAACACCACCGCCAACACACAAAGCAAACATGGCTTCAGAGATCTTCTGCTTACCTTCAGAGGCTTTAGTTTGTGGTGCTAATAAGAAGTAGAGTGAGATAGCGATCAGCAACAGTGGGATCACGCTGGTCAATAAGCTTGCATCAATGAACTGAACGAGTTCTGCACCGATCGCCGAGCCAATGAAGGTACACAAAATAGCGAGGCGCATCTCCTTGATACTCACGATACCGTTACGCACGAAGTACCAGCTTGCGGAAAAACTGCCGAAAGAGCTTTGAAGCTTGTTAGTTGCTAAGGCTTGTGTCGGTGGGACTCCCGCAGCGAGTAGTGCTGGCAAAGTCAGTAGCCCGCCACCGCCGGCCATCGCATCGATAAAGCCCGCAGCCGTTGCGACAACAAACAAGATAGCCAATATTTCCAGAGTGATTTCCATATTCCCAACGCCTCAAAGTCTCGTGTAGCGACAACTTACCATCCTGAGCAGGCGATCAATAACGAAACACAAGATTTTAACCTATTCCAAATATTCATCATTTAACTAACGCTGTATCACAGACATAAAAAAGCCCACTCCGAAGAGTGGGCTTTGAGCATTTATATCCGCTAACTTCAGTTCAGTTAGCTAAGCTAAGACAAATTAAGCTTGAGAAGCTTTCACCTGTGCGTGTAGCTCTTGGACAGAAGTTACTGTCGTCTTCGCGTCTGCAGTGTGCGCCATACATGTCGCAAATGCTGCGTTTAGCGTAGTCGTGTAGTTTACCTTCTCAGCAAGTGCACCACGACGAAGAACTTTAGAGTCTTCAATCGCTTGACGGCCAGCTGCAGTGTTCACGATGTAGGTGTACTCGTTGTTCTTGATACGGTCAAGAATGTGAGGACGGCCTTCGTGTACCTTGTTTACTAGACGTGGGTTGATGCCCGCTTCGCCAAGAATCACTGCTGTACCGTGTGTTGCGTCTAGCTGGTAACCAAGCTTAGATAGCTTAGATGCTAGGTCTACAACGCGTTCTTTGTCGCCTTCGCGAACAGAAAGAAGTGCACGGCCGCCTTCTGGGTAGATGTTGCCACAACCCAATTCCGCTTTAGAGTAAGCTTCTGCGAACGTTGCACCAACACCCATAACTTCACCAGTAGAGCGCATCTCTGGGCCTAATAGTGGGTCAACACCAGGGAACTTGTTGAATGGAAGTACCACTTCCTTCACTGAGTAGTACGGTGGGATGATTTCTTTGGTAAAGCCTTGAGACTCTAGCGATTGACCCGCCATTACACGTGCAGCAATCTTAGCGATTGGTGCACCCGTTGCTTTAGATACGAACGGTACCGTACGTGCTGCACGAGGGTTAACCTCGATTAGGTACACTTGGTTGTTCTTCACAGCAAACTGCGTGTTCATTAGGCCACGAACACCCAACTCGAACGCCAGCTTTTCAACTTGCTCACGCATTACGTCTTGGATTTCTTGGCTTAGCGTGTAAGCAGGAAGAGAACATGCTGAGTCACCTGAGTGAACACCCGCTTGTTCGATGTGCTCCATGATACCGCCGATAACTACGCGCTCACCGTCACAGATAGCATCGATATCCACTTCAACTGCGTCGTCTAGGAAGCTATCAAGAAGAACTGGAGATTCGTTCGATACGCTTACTGCTTCGTTGAAGTAGCGACGTAAGTCTTGCTCATCGTATACGATTTCCATCGCACGACCACCAAGTACGTAAGAAGGACGTACAACCAATGGGAAGCCGATTTCGCGAGATTTCTCTACCGCTTGTTCCATTGTTGTTACTGTCGCGTTCTCTGGCTGTAGAAGACCTAGACGGTCAACAGCAACTTGGAAACGCTCACGGTCTTCTGCACGGTCGATTGCGTCAGGGCTAGTACCGATGATTGGCACGCCAGCCGCTTCAAGTGCGCGAGCCAGTTTCAGTGGTGTTTGACCACCGTACTGAACGATAACGCCTTTTGGCTTCTCAACACGAGCGATTGCTAGTACGTCTTCTAGAGTTACTGGTTCGAAGTACAGACGGTCAGATGTGTCGTAGTCCGTTGAAACAGTCTCAGGGTTACAGTTAACCATGATAGTTTCGTAGCCATCTTCACGTAGAGCTAGTGATGCGTGTACACAACAGTAGTCAAATTCGATACCTTGGCCGATACGGTTTGGACCGCCACCAAGAATCATGATCTTGTCTTTGTCTGTTGGGTTCGCTTCACACTCGTCATCGTAAGATGAGTACATGTAAGCCGTGTCTGAAGAGAACTCAGCCGCACACGTATCAACGCGCTTGTAAACTGGGTGGATATCGTATTGGTCACGTAGACGACGGATTTCGCTTTCCGCTACACCTAGAATCTTAGATAGGCGTGCATCCGCAAAACCTTTACGCTTAAGCTTGTTTAGCTCGTCTTTGTTCAGACCAGCAAAGCCTTTCGCTTTAAGTTCTTGCTCAAGCTTAACGATATCTTCGATTTGAACTAGGAACCAACGGTCGATTTGCGTTAGGTTGAATACGCCATCTACAGACATACCCGCACGGAATGCATCCGCGATGTACCAAATACGCTCTGCGCCAGCTTCTTTTAGTTCGTGACGGATTGTTGTTAGTGCGTCAGGCGCATCTAGGTCAACCATTTCGTCAAAGCCTGTCGCGCCAACTTCTAGGCCGCGAAGTGCTTTTTGTAGAGACTCTTGCTGGTTACGGCCGATAGCCATAACTTCACCAACAGACTTCATTTGCGTCGTTAGACGGTCGTTAGCACCTGCAAATTTCTCGAAATTAAAACGAGGAATCTTAGTTACTACGTAGTCGATTGTTGGTTCGAATGATGCTGGTGTTGCGCCACCCGTGATGTCATTTTGCAGTTCATCTAACGTGTAACCCACAGCCAGTTTCGCTGCAATCTTAGCGATTGGGAAACCTGTCGCTTTAGACGCTAGTGCAGAAGAACGAGATACACGTGGGTTCATCTCGATGATAACCATACGGCCATCTTTCGGGTTGATACCAAACTGTACGTTAGAACCACCCGTTTCAACACCAATCTCACGCAGTACTGCTAGAGATGCGTTACGCATTAATTGGTATTCTTTGTCTGTTAGCGTCTGTGCTGGTGCAACTGTGATTGAGTCACCCGTGTGGATGCCCATTGGGTCAAAGTTTTCAATCGCACATACGATGATACAGTTGTCCGCTTTGTCACGAACTACTTCCATCTCGTACTCTTTCCAACCGATAAGAGATTCATCGATTAGAAGCTCGTTGGTTGGAGATAGATCCAGACCACGACGACAGATTTCTTCAAATTCTTCTTTGTTGTATGCGATACCACCGCCAGTACCACCCATAGTGAATGATGGACGGATGATACATGGGAAGCCAACCATATCTAGAACGCCGTAAGCTTCTTCCATGGTTTTCGCAGTATCAGCGCGTGGACACTCAAGGCCGATAGACTTCATCGCTTTATCGAAACGAGAACGGTCTTCTGCTTTATCGATAGCGTCAGCCGTTGCACCAATCATCTCTACACCGAACTCTTCAAGAACACCGTGTTTCTCTAGGTCTAGTGCACAGTTAAGTGCCGTTTGGCCACCCATTGTAGGTAGAACTGCATCTGGCTTCTCTTTCGCAATGATGTTGCGAACAACTTCCCATTGGATAGGCTCGATGTAAGTTGCATCAGCCATGTCTGGGTCAGTCATGATGGTCGCTGGGTTCGAGTTTACAAGAATAACTCGGTAACCTTCTTCGCGAAGCGCTTTACAAGCTTGAGCACCAGAGTAATCGAACTCACATGCTTGGCCGATAACGATCGGGCCAGCACCTAGAATTAGAATACTTTTAATGTCAGTACGTTTTGGCATTGTCTACTACTCCGAATTACGCTGTGTGCTTTTTAATTAGTTCAATGAAGTGGTCAAATAACGGCGCTGCGTCTTCTGGACCTGGGCTTGCTTCTGGGTGACCTTGGAAGCTAAATGCTGGTTTGTCTGTACGGTGGATACCTTGTAGAGAACCATCAAATAGCGATTTGTGCGTTGCACGTAGGTTTTCAGGTAGTGTGTCTTCGTCAGCAGCAAAGCCGTGGTTTTGTGAAGTAATCATCACAACATCACGATCTAAATCTTTAACTGGATGGTTTGCACCGTGGTGACCAAACTTCATCTTCACTGTCTTAGCGCCTGACGCAAGAGCAAGAATTTGGTGGCCTAGACAGATACCAAAGATTGGTAAGCCTTTTTCTAGGAACACTTTTGTCGCTTCAATTGCGTAAGTACATGGTTCTGGGTCACCAGGCCCATTTGAAAGGAATACACCGTCTGGGTTTAGTGCAAGCACTTCTTCAGCAGAAGTTTCAGCTGGAACAACCGTTAGGCGGCAGCCGCGGTCAACGAGCATTCGTAGGATGTTTCGTTTTGCACCGAAGTCATAAGCAACAACGTGGTATGGCAATTCTGAGTCTGCTTTCGCTTCAGGAAGTCCACCCGTAAGCGTCCACGAACCTTGTTTCCATTGATACGCTTCTTTCGTTGTAACTTCTTTCGCAAGGTCCATACCTTTCAGGCCAGGGAATTCTTTTGCCTTAGCTAGAGCCAAAGCTTCGTCTAAGTTGTTACCCGCTACAATACAACCGTTCTGAGCGCCTTTTTCACGAAGAATACGCGTCAGCTTACGAGTATCGATATCAGCGATACCAACAACGTTTTGCGACTTAAGGTAATCAGAAAGGGATTGTTCATTACGGAAGTTAGAAGCGATAAGAGGGAGATCGCGAATCACAAGGCCTTGAGCGTGGATTGAAGAGGATTCTTCGTCTTCGGAATTGGTTCCGGTATTGCCAATGTGAGGGTAAGTAAGGGTAACGATTTGTTGAGAATAGGAAGGATCAGTGAGGATTTCTTGGTACCCCGTCATCGAGGTATTAAAAACGACTTCACCAACTGCAGAACCTACAGCGCCAATGGCTTCACCGTGAAATACTGTCCCATCTTCTAGGACAAGTAGTGCTGACTTTTTCAAGACAACCTCCAGAAATAAATATGCATTAAAATTGATTTAATTTGCAAATCTACCTTCCTGCAACACTTAAAAGTGAGTGTTTATGGAAATTAGACAAATTGGCGGTATTTTAGTGATGTGCGTGATACGTGTCAACATTTAACGCAAAAGAAATTAAAGATTTGTACGCACTAATTCAATTTACCCTTCCAAAGCTCCAAAAGTTCAACTTTCATGGTCAATTAAGCACGATATTGAGATTTTCCAATTTTATCCCATTACTTTTGTCTGCCTTTAAGTACTAAAAACATCACCAACAAAAAGCAATCGATAAATACAAACAGAAAACATGAAGATTTAAAGATCTAATCCAAAAATAAGACCAAGACAACAAAACAACAAGAAAAGTGAGGTAAAAACGATGTTAAAAGGTAGGTTTAAGAGAGAGGTGAGAAACAAGAATACTGCGTTAAAGGCAGCAAATAAAGAAAGCGCCGGCAATTGCCAGCGCATAATTATCTATTTACAGATCATTCAAACCAAGGACATCTGTCATGGTATAAAAGCCTGCTGGCTTGTCATGGAGCCAAACAGCAGCTTTGATCGCACCGTTTGCAAAGGTCATTCGGTCAGTCGCTTTATGAGTAATCTCCACTCGTTCGCCGATATCTGCAAACATAGCAGTGTGTTCTCCGATGATGTCACCGGCACGAATCGTTGCGAAGCCAATCTCATCTTTCGTACGTTCGCCAGTGATGCCTTCACGTGACCATACCGCCACATCGTTCAGCTCATTACCCATAGCACCGGCGATCGCTTCACCCATACCAATCGCAGTACCTGATGGTGCATCCACTTTATGACGGTGGTGGGCCTCAACGATTTCAACATCACAGTAATCGCCCATCACTTTAGCGGCTTTCTCTAGTAGCTTAAATACTAGGTTGACGCCTACGCTGTAGTTTGGTGCCATTACAATAGGCATCTCTTTTGCAGCAGCGT
This sequence comes from Vibrio sp. IB15, assembly GCF_016406055.1. Taxonomy (NCBI): domain Bacteria; kingdom Pseudomonadati; phylum Pseudomonadota; class Gammaproteobacteria; order Vibrionales; family Vibrionaceae; genus Vibrio; species Vibrio sp. IB15. Next base: position 60,206 of record NZ_JAEFCE010000024.1, on the reverse strand, counting down.
CAATCACCTGCTTCTCCTCTTCTGAGAAGCCTGTCGTACCGATGATAAGTTTTTTGCCGTGACGTTTACAAAGTTCAATATTCGCTAATGTGCTAACAGGTGCGGTAAAGTCGACAATCACATCAAACTCTTCGATGGCTTTAGACAAATCATCCACTAGAGCAACATCAAAGCGACCTTCCCCACATAGCTCGCCAACATCAACGCCTACTAATGATGACTCGGGACGTTCCGAGCCAGCGCCAACACTAGCTTCTGAATTATGATGAGCGGCTTTCACCAAGTTGCGGCCCATACGACCCGCTGCTCCTGCTATTGCAATTCTTACCACTGCGAATATCTCCATTGTTTTGGTTACTGTTGCCGCAGTTCTCTTGCAGCAACGTTCATTCGATTAATCTCTTTAAACTAACAACAATCTCAAACTCAGGCTAGCAATTAAGAAAACTCTTTTACCACTCGCTCTAAAATTGGCACATTTGCTTCAGGGAAAGCGTACTGATTCAATGATTCAAGGCTGACCCATTCACCTTGCTGACCTTCTTTACCATAAGGTTGCTCTTCAAAATCAGTCACGAGAATGAAATCGAACTTAAGTGACTTGTCCGTGTAATCAAATTCAAGATGCTCAAACAGAGACTGCTCGGTCACCTTGATACCGATCTCTTCATCAAGCTCGCGAGTCATCGCTTGCTCAATAGTTTCGCCCTCTTCAACCTTGCCACCAGGAAACTCCCAAAAGCCACCTTTGTGCTTGTCATCTGGGCGCTTAGTGATAAAGACCTGTGACTTATCTTGATTGAAGATAATACCCGCTACGATATGGATTCTTTTCATTGATGGTGTTCCTTAATAAAACGCTGAACTCACAAAGTCCCTAAATACATCATCCTCAAGAAAGAGGAACGACTGAGTTGGGGATCTAAAACTACGCGAGCCTAACTAAACAAGATTCCCTACTACGCTCGCTCCTCGCTATAGGGAATGACGACTTCCTTGAGTAACAAAGTAAGCCATGAAATTTACATACAAAAAGAGCCGCCTAAGCGACTCTTGAACAAATAAAATTATATTTAGGAAAAGCTGTAATGGTTGAGAACAAGGAGGCGACGCGGAGTTTACAAGTGTAAATGAGCATCGCCGACGCAGTTATCAGCCTTTACAGCAAAGCATCAATTAATTTTACCGTGACACTGTTTGTATTTTTTACCGCTACCACATGGGCAAGGCTCGTTACGGCCAACTTTACGCTCATCACGTACTACTGTTTGTGGCGACGCTGCTTCTGCTTCATCATCACCTAGCTGGTTTTCTGCTGTTGCGTGTTGCGCTTGTGCACGACGCGCTGCTTCTTCAGCTTGAGCTTGACGCTGCGCTTCCATCTTTTCTACTTCTTCTTGTTGCTGAACGCGAACTTTCGAAAGGATAGTAATAACGTCTGACTTCAGTACATCCAGTAGACCTTCAAACAGTTCAAACGACTCGCGCTTGTACTCTTGTTTCGGGTTCTTCTGAGCGTAACCACGCAGGTGGATACCTTGACGAAGGTGATCCATCGCAGCCAAGTGCTCTTTCCATAGACCATCTAGCGTTTGCAGCATTACAGACTTCTCGAAGTTGCGGAGTACTTGTGCACCAACTACTTCTTCTTTCTGTTTGTAAGCATCAACAGCCATGCCTAGGATGCGTTCACGTAGTGCTTCTTCGTAAAGCTTGTCGTCTTCGTCCAACCAACCTTGGATATCAAAGTCTAGGTCGAAGTCGTTCTTCAGACGATCTTGTAGACCCGCGATGTCCCACATATCTTCCAGAGATTGCGGAGCAATGTACTCATCGATAACCGACGTAAACACGTCTTCACGGTTGTGTTCGATCATTTCGCTGATGTCGTCAGAGCCCATTAGCTCATCACGCAGCTCGTAAACCACTTTACGTTGGTCATTCGCTACATCATCGTACTCTAGAAGTTGCTTACGGATATCGAAGTTACGGCCTTCAACTTTACGTTGTGCTTTTTCGATAGAGCGAGATAGCATCTTAGATTCGATCGCTTCACCTTCATCCATACCGCTCTGGATAAGACCAGCCATACGATCAGATGTGAAGATACGTAGTAGCGAGTCTTCCATCGATAGGTAGAAGCGTGAAGAACCTGCATCACCTTGACGACCAGAACGACCACGTAGCTGGTTATCGATACGACGAGATTCGTGACGCTCTGTACCAATGATGTGTAGACCACCTGACTCTAGTACTTTGTCGTGAACCACTTTCCAATCCGCTTTGATCTTGTCGATCTGCTCTTGAGTTGGGTTTTGTAGTTTCTCAACTTCAGACTGCCAGCTACCACCTAACACGATATCGGTACCACGACCGGCCATGTTAGTTGCGATGGTTACTGCACCAGGTGTACCTGCTTGCGCTACGATTTCCGCTTCTTTCTCGTGGAATTTCGCGTTGAGTACGTTGTGCTTAATTTTTGCTTTTTTCAGTGCGTTAGACAGTAGCTCTGATTTCTCGATAGAAACCGTACCAACCAGTGATGGCTGTCCTGCAGCAACACGGTCTTTAATGTCTTCAATGATCGCATTGAATTTGTCTTCTTCTGTACGATAAACCACATCTGGCATATCGTTCCGAACCATAGGTTTGTTAGTTGGGATAACAACCGTTTCTAGGCCATAGATAGACTGGAATTCGAAAGCTTCAGTATCAGCTGTACCTGTCATACCTGACAGTTTCTCGTACAGACGGAAGAAGTTTTGGAAGGTAATCGAAGCTAGCGTTTGGTTTTCATTCTGAATCTTCACACCTTCTTTTGCTTCAACAGCTTGGTGTAAACCTTCAGACCAACGACGACCTGGCATTGTACGACCAGTATGTTCGTCAACGATAACCACTTCGCCTTCTTCAGTTACGATGTAGTCTACGTTCTTCTCAAACAATACGTGTGCACGAAGTGCAGCATTAACATGGTGCAGTAGGCTGATGTTTGTTGGAGAGTAAAGCGTATCGCCCTCTTCCATCAGACCATTTTTCACCATTAGCTCTTCAACAAACTCTTGACCGTTTTCAGTCAGGTGAACCTGCTTAGATTTTTCGTCCATGGTGTAGTGACCTTCACCACGGTACTCTTCAGAATCTTCTTTATCTTGACGCTCAAGATGAGGAATCAATGTGTTAATACGCGTGTAAAGATCTGAGCTATCTTCAGCCGGGCCAGAGATAATAAGAGGTGTACGCGCTTCATCGATTAAGATTGAGTCAACCTCATCGACTACAGCAAAGAAGCGTTCGCGTTGAACACGATCTTCAGCTCGGAAAGCCATGTTGTCGCGTAGGTAATCGAAACCAAACTCGTTGTTTGTTCCGTATAGGATATCCGCTTGGTATGCTTCTTTTTTCTCTGGCGGAGCCATGTTTGGCACGTTCACGCCAACAGTCATACCAAGGAATTCAAATAATGGGCGGTTCGTTTCCGCATCACGCTTAGCTAGGTAGTCGTTCACCGTTACTACGTGAACACCTTTGCTTGGTAGGGCGTTAAGATAAGCTGGTAGAGTTGCTGTAAGAGTCTTACCCTCACCAGTACGCATCTCTGCAATTTGGCCAGCATTTAGAACCATGCCACCAATCAATTGCACGTCAAAGTGACGCATGCCGTAAACACGCTTAGACGCTTCACGTACCGTAGCAAATGCTTCCGGTAGAAGTTGGTCTAGCGATTCACCTTTATCTAAGCGCTCACGGAACTCAACAGTTTTCGCTTTTAGCTCTTCGTCAGAAAGCGCTTCAAACGTTGGCTCGTAGTTATTAATTTCTTTTACAATTTTTCTAAGGCGGCGCAGTGTTCTGTCATTGCGACTGCCAATTACCTTTGTCAGCAGCTTAGTAATCATGTGCTTGGAATCTCTTCGTTCTCAGATCGTCCGCGATCTATTTTAAATGCCGTCAGTCTCTACTAGCGATGAACCAGTCTTCAGTTACTACCCAAGGATACTGAGATAAATCTAGTATTTCTGATATTGTACTTGAGAGTAGAGTTTTCAAGGCTTGAGTTAAAATTAATGCCCCTTAGTGTAAGTAATTTTCACACCAACGACCATTTATAACCCCATTTGTTTGATGTGCTTGGAACTTTTCTTTCTAATTGCTGATGGATTAGCCAGACTGGCGCCCATTAGTCGATGACTTTCGGATGTTGATGACACTGTATCTGGAAAATAGATACAAAAAAACCAGGCCGATAGCCTGGTTTTCGAAATCTTACATTGTTAAAAACAACAATTACGCTAGAACCATTCCTGGTTCAGCAAAAGCCACTGGCGAGCCAGCTTCTTCTTCAAATGTTGCCCATTCCCAAGCTTCTGCGTCAGCAAGTACTGCACGTAGCAGTTGGTTGTTTAGGCCGTGACCTGATTTGTATGCACGGAACTCACCGATAATAGCGTGTCCACACATGTATAGGTCACCAATCGCATCTAGTACTTTATGAGTTACAAACTCATTGTCAAAACGTAGACCTTCTTCATTAAGAATGCGGTATTCGTCTAGTACGATTGCACAATCAAAGCTACCACCCAAACACAGGTTTTGTGATTGAAGGTATTCGATATCACGCATGAAGCCGAAAGTACGAGCTCGAGAAATCTCTTTCACAAAGCCTTGAGAAGAGAAATCAAACAATAAATGCTGTTCGTCAGACTCAATTGCTGGGTGGTTGAACTCGATCTCAAAGTCCATGCGGAAGCCGTTAAATGGTACAAATTCTGCCCACTTATCGCCGTCTTCAAAACGAACTGGCTTTTTGATGCGAATGAAACGTTTTGGTGCATTCAGTGTTTCAACACCCGCTTGCTGTAGCAAGTATACGAATGGGCTTGCGCTACCATCCATAATTGGGATCTCTGGTGCATCTACTTCAACAATAATATTGTCGATGCCCATGCCCGCTAGAGCCGCGTTTAGGTGTTCCACTGTAGAAATACGTACGCCTTCGTCATTCACAAGAGCAGTACATAACATAGTGTCACGAACTGATGCTGGATCAGCTGGAAAATCTACAGGTGGATTTACATCAGTACGACGGTAAACAATACCTGTATTTGCAGCTGCCGGGCGAAGAGTAAGTGTGACTTTACGACCAGAGTGGAGACCCACACCAGTTGTTTTCACAATTTCTTTCAGAGTACGTTGTCTGATCATCTGCTTGCCTCGTTATCAGTGCTACAAATCACGGCCAGTATTTACCGACCGCGAATTTTACCATTAATTCGACGATAGTCAAATTTTGGGTAATTGTTAATCAGCCTGACGTCGTAAGAATGCTGGAATATCTAAGTATCCGCTCTCTTTTTCAGCTTTAGGTGCTGCACTTTGGCTAGCGCCTGTACCTGAAGAAACAGGCGACGTTGTTGGCTGCGGCTTAACTTGAGGTTTTACCTCAGTTTTTTCTTGCAATGGCTGTGCCACTTTCTCTTCCACTTTTGGTGCAGCTTGTGCCGCTACTTGTGGTTGAGGAGTTACTGCAACCTTAGCTTTACCACCAGCAACTAATGTAATGTCTGGCTTTCTCTCTGTACCGATACCTGTTGCAACAACAGTTACACGGATTTCGTCCGTCATATCAGGGTCTAGAGAAGTACCAATCACAACTGTTGCGTTATCAGAAGCGAATGCCTTAACTGTGTTACCTACTGTTTCGAACTCATCTAGACGCATATCTAGGCCTGCTGTGATGTTCACAAGAACGCCACGCGCGCCAGCTAGGTCGATGTCTTCTAGTAGTGGGCTAGAAATTGCCGTTTCAGCAGCTTCTTCAGCACGGTCTTCACCTTTTGCGATACCGCTACCCATCATTGCATGCCCCATTTCCGACATTACGGTGCGAACATCCGCGAAGTCGACGTTGATCATACCAGGGCGAGTAATTAGCTCAGCGATACCTTGTACAGCGTTTTTAAGTACATCATTTGCACTTGCGAAAGCTTCTAGCAGTGTAACGCCACGGCCTAGTACTTTAAGTAGCTTTTCATTTGGAATCGTAATTAATGAATCCACATGTTTAGAAAGCTCTTCGATACCTTGCTCAGCAAACGCTAGACGCTTTTTGCCTTCAAAGCTAAATGGCTTAGTTACAACAGCAACGGTTAGCACACCTAGCTCTTTCGCAACTTCAGCAATAACTGGAGCAGCACCTGTACCAGTACCACCGCCCATACCAGCTGCGATAAATACCATATCGGCGCCAGTTAGAACTTCTTTAATTCTTTCTCGATCTTCGAGAGCTGCATCACGGCCTACTTGTGGGTTTGCACCAGCACCAAGACCTTTAGTGATATCACCACCAATTTGGATCACGCTGCTCACGCTTGTTTTACGAAGTGCTTGCGCATCAGTATTAACACTGATGAATTCTACGCCTTCGATTGATTCACGTACCATGTGCTCAACAGCGTTACCGCCACCGCCACCAACTCCAACGACTTTAATTACTGCATCGTCAGACATTTCCATCATCGGTTCAAACATGTGTTATCTCCGTTTTTTCCTGCAACTCAGGTTAAAACTCTTTTTGTATCCAATTACGCAATTTACCAAATAAACCAGACATCGAAGGTGCTGAACGCTTAGGTTCGCTGTAATCACCTTCATCACTGATCTGACAATCTCTTGCGTAATGAAGTAAACCAACCGCCGTAGAATGATACGGCTCTTTAACATAATCAGTTAAGCCACTAACTTCTAATGGCTTACCAACTCGAACTTGATTGCGGAAAACACGTTCCGCACACTCTACCAATCCGTCAATTTGTGCCGCTCCACCAGTGAGGACGACGCCAGCTGCAAGGTGGTGTTTAATACCTTCGTCTCGTAGCTGTAATTGAACCGTATCGATAGTTTGGTTAACGAGGCCCATAAGTTCAGTGTAACGTGGTTCAATCACTTCCGACAAAGTTTGTCGTTGCAAACTTCTTGACGGGCGACCACCAACACTTGGGACGTTAACAGAGTCATCCTTGCTAACGAGTTCACTCAGAGCGCAACCATGGTTTACTTTTATCTCTTCAGCATCGCTCACTGGCGTACCGAAAGCGAAGGCAATATCACTGGTTACTGCATTTCCTGCATAGGAAAAGACTTCTGTGTGTCGTAGCGCGCCGCCAGTCCAAATGGAAATATCCATTGTACCTGCACCGATATCAACCACACACACTCCGAGCTCTCTCTCGTCTTCAGTAATTACCGCATTACTTGAGGCAAGTCCTGAAAACACGATTTGCTCTACTGTGAGACCACATCGTTCAACAGCTTTAATAATGTTTCTCGCCATGTCGCTATGGCAAGAAATAAGATGAACGCTCACTTCCATTCGAACACCAGACAGACCAAGTGGGTTCTTAATCCCTTCTTGATAATCAATGGTAAATTCTTGTGGGATCACGTGCAGAATTCTCTGCTCTTCACCTATTTTAATTGATTTCGCAGTATGGATCGCTCGATCCATATCGTCTTGAGACACCTCTTCATCAGAGATAGTGCCCATGCCTTTTTCAATTCGGCTTGCGATATGTTTGCCTGATAGCGAGATAAACACATTGCTGATTTGGCATTCCGCCATCAACTCTGCTTGATCAATTGCTCGCTGAACTGACTTAACTACCGACTCTAGGTCGTTCACACCACCTTTATCCATACCTCTGGATGGGCTTTGCCCAGAGCCAATGATATTGATTTGACCATCAGGCAGTATTTCACCAACCAGAGCTGATATGGTCGCAGTGCCTATATCAAGACCAACGATTATGTTGTCATCTGCGGTCTTAGTCATCTGTGCTCTCTTCTAACTCTTGCTCTGGAAACCAGCCTACAGCGGCTCCCGTATCATACCTGAGGTCGATGTAGCTCACTTGATTCGCCTTACTACCGAGTTCGTTGTAAAGCGAAATGAAGCGTTCAACACGCTCATCTAAAGAATCTTTACCTAGTTCTAGACGGATACCGTTATCTAGGATTATTTGCCAAGCGCGACGTTCGTTGAGAACAAGTGAGGTAACCGTTAACCCTAGACTGTTAATCAAAGGGGTTATCTTTCTCCACTTTTCGATCACTTCTTGGCTGGTGCCATCTGGGCCGTAAAGCTTAACTCTATCGCCTTTCAGAAGGCCGATATCGCCATTAAACACCTGACCATCATCATTCAACAGCATGTTGCCGTTCCAGATTGCTGCAGCATGATACTCAGTCAAAAATACTTTTATTGTGTCTGGCCACTGCTTACGAATAGAGACAACAGACACCCAAGGCAATGCTTCTAAACTGTCTTGCAACACACCAATGTCTTGTGACATGAATGTACCAATATGCTCGAGTCTTCCAAAAGCATGTTGAACATCACCAGCGGTTACATAAGTTAAGTCACCTTGAATGACTATTTTGGAGAGAGGCAATCGTTGATCGTCCCACATCCAAGTCAGTGTGGTGTAGAAAAGAAACCCAATGAATAGCAATACCATGACAAAAAAGGACCCGCCTAGGGCGTGTTTCTTTAACGATGGTAAACTGAATAGGTTGCGGTTTTCGCTAAAAGTACTTTCTACCAAAGCCCGCTTTCCCTGTCGTTGGTTCGCAATTCTATTCCCTATCTTCGTAATAGAGGTAAAAGCACTTACTTTAACCTATGAATTATACTGAGCAAAATCAAACTATCAAACGTTGATAATAAGATTTTTGGTCAATTTTAGGTCAATCGCAAGAAGTGAGCGATTGACCACAGTATGTAGACAGTATTCTGCTACACGTTCTGCATTTTATTAATGTCTAACTGTAACGATTCTAGTTGCTTAGCAACGCGGCCAACATCGCCTGCACCCTGCGTCAATACAAGGTCGCCGCCTTGAATCACGTTAGCTAAAACCGATGGCAGCGTGTTGATATCAGCAACAAAGATTGGGTCAATCTTACCACGCCCGCGAATAGTTCGACTTAATGAGCGCCCGTCTGCACCTGCAATAGGTTTCTCACCCGCAGAATAAACATCTAATAAGATTAAGACATCAACCTGCTCAAGAACGTTCGCAAAATCATCATATAAATCACGTGTTCGGCTGTAGCGGTGCGGCTGGAAAATCATCACCAGACGCTTATCAGCCCAGCCGCTGCGAGCAGCCTGAATCGTTACATCAACTTCGGTTGGGTGATGACCATAATCATCAACCAGCATTGCGACGCCATTACCCGTCTCGTACTCACCTAGGTGATCAAAGCGACGCCCAGTACCTTCGGTACCTGCCATCGCTTTTAGGATCGCTTCATCTCTGATGTCATCTTCCGTTGCCACTGCAATCGCCGCAGAGGCATTCAGTGCATTGTGACGACCTGGAATATTCAGCGTAATATCCAGATTAGCTTTACCTTCACGAACTACCGTGAACTTACCTTGCTGGCCTTCTTGTACGTAGTTTTCAATACGGATGTCCGCATCTTCTGAGAAACCGTAAGTAATCACTTGGCGGCTAACTTGAGGTATTAGCTCACGCACAACAGGATCATCAACACACATCACAGCCTGACCGTAAAATGGCAGGTTGTGTAAGAAATCGATAAACGTCTGCTTTAGTGTTTCGAAGTCACCGCCATAGGTATCCATGTGGTCCGCTTCGATATTGGTTACGATACTCACCATAGGTTGCAAGTGTAAGAATGATGCATCACTCTCATCAGCTTCAGCAATCAAGATACGGCTCGAACCTAAGCGTGCATTAGTACCTGCACTTTTCACTAAACCACCGTTTACAAACGTTGGATCTAAACCTGCTTCAGAGTATATCTGTGTAACCAAAGCAGTCGTTGTTGTCTTACCGTGCGTACCTGCCACAGCAATACCGTGACGAAAACGCATCAGCTCAGCCAGCATTTCTGCACGACGAACGATAGGCGTACGCGCTTCACGAGCGGCAATAATCTCTGGGTTCTCTTCGTTGATAGCGGTTGATACCACGACTACACTTGCATCAGCAACGTTACTTGCTTGGTGCCCTATGTAAACGGTCGCACCCTTGCTAACTAAACGCTCTGTCACTGGATTTTGAGCGATATCAGAACCAGTGATCTGGTAGCCTTCATTTAGCAAGACTTCAGCAATCCCGCTCATTCCAGCACCACCAATACCAATGAAGTGGATAGATTTAACACGGCGCATCTCTGGCACCATTGCACGGATTTGCGCTAAGTCTTGGGTATGTTCAATCGTCATCAATTCAGTCTCATTATTTTGCTAAAGCTTTAATCGCTTCAGCGACAGTAACGTCGGCATCAAGCTTGGCTGCTTGACGCGCTTTTGTTGCCATCATTTTTAATTCATTTCTATCAAGCTCAGCGATGGTGTTCGCTAACTTTTCAGCCGTCAGTTGTGGCTGTTCAATCATTAACGCCGCACCACATTCAACTAAATGGTCGGCATTCAGTGCTTGCTGTCTGTCTTTGTGCATAAACGGAACAAAAATTGAACCGACACCGGCTGCTGATACCTCTGATACGGTTAACGCACCTGAGCGACACACTAATAGATCCGCCCACTCATAGGCTTGCGCCACATCATCAATAAATTCAGTTACTTGAACATTATCTACAGAATGTGATTTGTATTGTTCAATCACTTGCTGTTGATTGTTCTTACCCGCTTGGTGCATCACTGTGAAGCCTTCTCCAAGCTGTGCCATCGCTACAGGCAAAGTATCATTGAGGATTTTTGCCCCTTGGCTGCCACCCATCACCAAAATACGGATATCGCCATCACGCTCAGTCATGCGCTGCTCTGGTTCCGGTAACGCAACCACATCCTCACGAACTGGGTTCCCCACGACTTCTGCTGTTGGAAACGCGCCAGGGAAAGCTTGGAAAACCTTTTTCGCAATCTTAGATAGCCACTGGTTAGTTAGACCCGCCACTGCATTTTGTTCATGCAAAACCACAGGAATGCCTGATAACCATGCCGCAATGCCACCAGGACCACTCACATAACCCCCCATGCCAAGCACGACATCTGGCTGCCATGCTTTAATGTGCTGCCTTGCTTGAAGTATGGCATTAATAATTTGGAATGGGGCTTTAATTAGCTTGCTAATGCCTTGACCACGCAGGCCTTTCACTTTAATGAAGTCGATTTCAATGCCATGTTTTGGCACTAAATCCGCTTCCATTCTGTCTGCTGTGCCTAACCAGCGAATTTCCCAACCTTGTTGCTGAAGCTTTTTAGCTACTGCTAACCCCGGGAAAACGTGACCGCCAGTACCACCAGCCATCACTAAAAGTTTTTTGTTTTGTTTCATCGCGTTAGATTCTTATTCTACTAATTCGTTTTGATTATCAGCTTGTTCTTTTTGTTGCATTCGACATTCATGGTCAATGCGTAGCAGCATTGATACCGCCACAGACATAACAATTAAACTCGAACCACCATAACTGATTAGCGGTAGGGTTAGACCTTTGGTCGGAACGATGCCAGATGCAGCACCTACGTTAACAAGCGTCTGAAACGCAAACCAAATACCAATACCAAAAGCCAGATAGCCACTGAACACTTGATCATGTTCAAAGGCTTTTTTGCCGATAAGAATGGCTTTTAACACCAAGCTGAAGATCAACATTAATACTAAGGTAACACCGACAAAGCCAAGCTCTTCAGCCAAGACCGCAAATACAAAATCGGTATGCGCTTCTGGTAAGTATTCGAGTTTTTGAATCGAGTTACCAAGCCCTTGTCCCATCCAATCACCGCGGCCGAACGCCATCAATGATTGAGTTAATTGGTAGCCGCTACCAAATGGATCATTCCATGGTTCCCAGAATGAAGTCACACGTCGAACACGGTAAGGTTCTATGACAATCAAACCAACGACGGCGGCAATACCAGCGACCATCAAGGCAATAAATTGTGACAGTTTGGCACCAGCAATGAACAGCATGCCAAACAGCGTTACCAACATTACAACTACGGTACCTAAGTCGGGTTGACCAAGTAGCAAGACGGCAAAAGCACCAAACACCATGATGGGTTTTGCAAAACCGCCGAAGAAGGTTTTTCTCACTTCGTCTTGCTTACGAACCAAGTAGCCCGCCATAAAGATAAACAAAGAAAGCTTAGCGACCTCGGCAGGCTGTAAGTTAAATAGCCCAAGAGGTATCCAGCGAGATGCACCGTTAACTGACTTACCGACGGCTAATACTACGACTAGCAAGAAGAAAGATAAGCCCAACAGGTACATGCTGTATTGAAACCAGCGCTTCATCGGAATTTGCAATATCACACTGGAGACACCCAATGCGAGCAATAGGAAGATCGCGTGACGGAACATAAAGTGAAACGGCTGATCGGTTAAACGAGCACTGATGGGGAACGAAGCAGACGTTACCATCACCAAACCTGTCAGCATTAGCCCAAGAGCAATCCACACCAATTGACGATCGTAAAGCGCCTCAGGAGTAGCACGGTTTAGCCACTGCCAGATGGATTGATTGATCTCTTTGACTCTTTGCACTGAATGTTAGTCCTTCAACACGTTAAGCATGCTCATGAGCAAGCTCAGTGAACGCATCACCTCTTGCCATGAAATTATTAAATTGATCGAAGCTTGCGCACGCAGGAGACAGCATCACCATATCTCCAGCCACCAGCTGTGGCGAGATAGATTCGATTATCTGCTGCATAGTATCGAACTTTTGTGCCGATGGGTGCAGAGGCATGAATTGATCTGCATCTTCACCGAAACAACACAATTGAACACGTTCAAGTTGCGCTAATACAGGTTCCAACTCGCTAAAATCAGCACCTTTACCCACGCCGCCAACCAGAAGATATAACGTACCTTGATACTCTAAACCAGACAGAGCCGCCAATGTGCTGGCTACGTTGGTTGCTTTGGAGTCATTAACCCATTTGATTTCGCGCTTGTCAGCCACCACTTGGCAACGATGCGTCAAACCGTTATAGGCTTTCAAAGCCTCAAGACTTTTGTTGTAGTCGATACCAACTTGCTTCAATAGTGCAAGTGAGACTAACGCATTTGCCACATTGTGACGTCCAACCAATGTTAAATCTTTAGTAGTAAGGACAGGTTTACCGTTATCGACCAGCCAATCACAACCATCAATCGTTGATACACCAAACTCTTGGTTATCTAGTCCAAAAGTTACCAATGGCATTGTTTGGTCAGGGTAAGTCTCTTTGTCTTCACGATTTACAATCGCACACTGCGCGTTATTAAAGATTCTTAACTTGGCCTCGCGGTAATCAGTCATGCCCTGATAGCGATCCATATGATCTTCAGACAGGTTTAAGAATGCCGCAGCAGCAAGTTTTAAATTCGATGTGGTTTCTAGCTGAAAACTTGAAAGCTCAAGAACATATAAGTCGGCATCAAGTTCTAGGAGGTCTAGGGCAGGAATACCAATATTGCCGCCAACACCAACATTAAGCCCAGCAGCTTTAGCAAGCACACCCGTCAAATCCGTCACAGTACTCTTACCGTTTGAACCAGTGATTGCCACAACAGGTTTATCGACTGCCCAGCCAAACAGCTCAATGTCACCAACGACAGGCGTTCCTGCTTGAAGCACATCTTGAATTTCCGGCGTCGCTAAAGCAATTCCTGGGTTAGCAACCACTAAATCAGCCTCAGCTAGCCATTGGTTATTCCAACATCCAGAATGCAGCTCTACCGATTCAGGCAAAGATTCCTTTCCTGGTGGTAGCTCTCGCGTATCAATGACCTTCACATGCGTATGAGGCTGATATTTTACGAGATGTTTAACGACAGAGAGCCCGGTAATACCGAGCCCCACAACCACTACATTTTGAATATTTTGCCAACGTTCCATTTAAACAAGATGCTCTTAATAGTTTTAAAGAGCCCCTATAACAGAGGCTCACATAGGATTAACGAACTTTCAGTGTCGCTAAACCAATCAGTACCAACACCATTGAGATGATCCAAAAGCGCACGATAACACGTGGTTCCGGCCAGCCTTTAAGCTCATAGTGGTGGTGAATCGGTGCCATACGGAAAATACGTTGGCCACGTAATTTGTAAGAGCCAACTTGCAGGATTACTGACAAGGTCTCCATTACAAACACACCCCCCATGATCACTAATACCAACTCTTGACGAACAAGTACCGCAATCACACCTAACGCACCACCCAGTGCTAAAGAGCCAACATCGCCCATGAATACTTGAGCTGGGTAAGTGTTGAACCATAGGAAACCAAGACCAGCACCAACGATAGCAGTACATACCACAACCAGTTCAGAGGTGTATGGGATGTATGGAATGTGTAGGTAGGCTGCGAAGTTAACGTTACCTGTCGCCCAAGCGATAACAGCAAAACCCGCTGCAACCATAACCGTTGGCATAATCGCCAAGCCATCAAGGCCGTCCGTTAGGTTTACGGCGTTACTGGTACCCACAATAACAAAGTAAGCTAGAACAATGTACAGTAAACCAAGTTGTGGCATCACATCTTTAAAGAAAGGCACCACTAATTGTGTTGCTGCAGTGTCTTGTCCGTGAGCGTACAGAGCAAACGCCACAACCAAAGCAATCGCCGACTGCCAGAAGTACTTCCAACGAGCAATCAGACCATCAGTGTTCTTACGAACAACTTTACGATAATCATCAACAAAACCAACTGCACCGTAACCGCCTAGCACGACAAGCACTGCCCAAACGTAAGGGTTTGATAAGTCAGCCCAAAGCAAGACTGTAATAATGATCGCAGCAAGGATCATCACACCACCCATAGTTGGTGTGCCACGCTTACTAAAGTGAGACTCTGGGCCGTCGTTACGAACAACTTGGCCAATTTGCAGCATTTGCAGACGCTCAATTAAACGAGGTCCCATCCACAGCGACAGACATAAAGCCGTCAAAATGCTCGCGATTGCACGAAACGATAAGTATTCGAACAAACGGAAAAAAGAAAAGTGTGGCTGTAGTAGCTCTGCAAGCCAAATTATCATGAAAAGTTCTCCTTTAAAGCAGCGGCTATTTTACTCATTCCTGCACTATTGGCGCCTTTTACCAACAAGGTTTGTGGCGCGTTATCTAGCAAGCTCAAGTGCTGCTCTATGTGCGCGATCATCGCTTCATGCGTTGCAAAGTGAGTGCCGTTACACACTTCACTAATCACCTTGGTATCATCACCGTAAGTGAGTATATGCTCAAAAGCGAATGGGGCAGCATATTCACCGACTTGACGGTGAAGTGCAAGGCTTTCATCACCTAATTCAGCCATATTGCCTAAAATCAACCAACGCTGACCTTTGAAGCTCGACAACAATTTAGCTGCCGCCTTCATTGCCGGTACGCTGGCGTTGTAACTGTCATCTATTAGCTTGATATTCTGACTTAATTGTTGAACCTCAACTCGGCCTTTAACTGAGATAAGATTCGCTAAACCGCTTTTAATTTCTGCAAGCGTGGCACCGAATTGAATGCTCAGTGCCGCTGCCGCTAATGCGTTTGCCACATTGTGCTGACCAATAATGCCAAGTTCGACATCAATGGCACCTTGCGGAGTCTGCATATCAAAGCAAGCTTCACCCTGCTCATTGATGCGAATATTCGTCGCAAAGTAATCTGCCGTGTCATTACTTTCAGAAAAGGTCAGTACGCTTTTATCTGCTAGCACATCCTTCCAGAAGTCACCACCATTGCTCTCTAGGTTAACAATAGCAGTATCACCAGCAGCAAGCCCCTGGAAAATTTCGCCTTTCGCTTGCTTCACACCATCAATAGAACCAAAACCTTCTAAGTGCGCCGCCGCGACATTGTTCACCAACGCAACCTGTGGTTTAACAAGCTGCGTGGTATAAGCAATTTCACCGATGTGATTGGCGCCTAGTTCGATCACTGCGTAGTCGTCGCTTGACTCACTACGTAGCAGGGTTAACGGTACCCCAATATCATTATTGAAGTTGCCTGCTGTAAACAGCACCTTGCCACGTTGCTGCAAAATGCTCGCAACCATCTCTTTTACAGTTGTCTTGCCGCAGCTGCCTGTAATCGCCATAGTTGGAACATTACATTGCTCGTGAATCCAAGCACTTAGCTGACCTAAAGCAAGTTTAGTGTCTTCAACAACAACTTGAGTAATATTTAGGTCAAGTTTTCGTTCGACTAATAACGCACTCGCATTGGCCTCAACAGCCTGACCGCAAAAATCATGCGCATCAAAACGTTCACCAACGAGAGCAACAAACAACGCACCTTCTTCAACAGTGCGAGTGTCGGTAGAAACCGCATTGATCAAACTATTGTTCGATTTGCCAGCCTCTATCAGCTGACCGTTCACCGCTGAGCAGATCTGCTCGAGTGATACATCAATCATTATGAAATACCTAAAAGTTGTAGCGCAGACTCTCGATCCGAATAGTGGATCGTTTTGTCTTTCAGTACTTGGTAATCCTCATGGCCTTTACCTGCCAGAAGAATAATGTCGTTATTACCCGCCTGCTCTAAAGCAAACTTAACCGCCTGATAGCGATCGTGTTCAACAAAGGCGGCTTCAGGCTCACTTAAGCCGGCCAGCATGTCTTTAACAATCAATGCAGGATCTTCGCTGCGAGGATTGTCATCTGAAATAATAATGTTGTCGGCGAACTGCTCTGCGGTCACCGCCATCATTGGACGCTTGCCAGTATCTCGATCACCACCACAGCCAAAGATTGCCCATAGCTTTCCTGAGCAGTGAACTCGTAGTGCTGCTAATGCTTTCTCTAGTGCGTCTGGTGTATGCGCGTAATCGACCACTACTTTTGCTTTGTTTGGTACTTGGAACAATTCCATGCGACCAATAACTGGTTGTAGTTGAGGTGCTGTGTCGATCAAGGTTTGCTTGTCGATGCCTAGCGAAAGTAGTGTCGCGAAAGCAACCAAGACATTTGATGCGTTGAACTGGCCAATTAAAGGAACAGATAGTTGTCCCTGCCCCCAGCTACCATCAAAAGCGAGTTTGATACCTGTCTCTGCATAAGCCACATCCGATGCCCATACTGACTGCTGGTAACCAGATAACGGAAGTAATGAAACGGCTACTGCATTGGACAGATCTGCCATCCAAGCTTTGCCAACTTCATCGTCCACATTAATCACAGCGTGCTTACACTTATGCTGAGTAAACAAGCTCTTCTTAGCCAGTGCGTACTCTTCCATCGTACCGTGGTAATCCAAGTGGTCACGGCTCAAGTTAGTAAATACACCAACCTCAAAGTCCAACGCCTTAACTCGGCCTTGAACCAAACCATGAGAAGAGATTTCCATCGCGGTGTAGACGGCGTTTTCTTCAGCCAACTCACTCAGTGTACGTTGTATTTCAATCGCACTACCGGTCGTATTAGCCGCCGTTTTAAGGTTATCTAGAAAGCCATTACCCGTTGTGCCCATTACCGCAGAGCGTTGGCCGACTAGGTCTAGCCACTGAGCAATCAATTGAGTGATGGTGGTTTTTCCATTGGTGCCAGTAACGCCAATAAGCTTGGTTGCTTGAGAAGAGTAAATACGACCCGCCAGTTCTGAGAGGATTACATTCAGCTCAGATACATAAATCACCGGCACTGCATCTAACCATTCAACCGAGCCGTGCACTTTGTCATCGCTGGCTTGTGCAATCACCGCCTTTGCGCCCTGAGCAACGGCTTTGTCGATAAAACGACGACCATCGACAGCATGCCCTACAATGGCAACAAAGATATCACCGTCCTTGATGGCACGACTGTCTAGCTCCAATTGCTCAACCGCAATCGACGCTAACTCGGGAGCACTAAAATCTCCCCAAGGAGAAAGTAAAGATGGCAGCGTGAGGCTATTACTCATATTGAATCCTGATTAGCTCTATTCTTGAAACTTGTTTTCATCAGCAGGGACATTCAGAATTTGCAGTGCGCCCTTCATGATTTCAGAAAAAACAGGGGCTGCAACCGAGCCACCATAGTAGAGGTCACCTTGAGGTTCATTGATCATCACAACCAAAGAGACTCTTGGATCACTCACCGGAGCAACACCAGCGGTATAGGCGAAGTACTCGTCTCCATAACCACCGGAAATCGCTTTTCTAGATGTACCTGTTTTTGCTGCTACTCGGTAACCCGGCACGGCAGCTCTTGTCGCTGTACCGCCCTTTTGGGTTACGCCTTCTAGCATGTTCAAAACCAACTCAGCATTTTCGCGCTTGATGATCTGTTTTGAGAAATCTTGGTCGTTGCTTTTGACGATATGAATAGGTTCGTAAACACCATGATTCGCTAACGTCGCATAGGCATGAGCCAATTGAAGTGGAGTAATCGCTAGACCATAACCAAAGGATAAGGTCGCAATTTCAAACTTAGACCAACGTCGACGGTTCGGGAAAATACCGGCAGTTTCACCGACTAGGTTCAGCCCAGACATCTCACCAAGACCAACAGAACTGTACATACCCAGTAGCGCTTCAAGCGGCATATCCAGGGCTAATTTCGCCACACCGATGTTACTCGATTTCTTAAGGATTAACGCCAAGTCTGCCTTACCAACTTTGGAAGTATCACGTACACGGCTACCACCGATTTGCATGATACCGTTCCCCGTATCAATCACAGTATCAGCATCTGCCGTGCCATTTTCGAGAGCGGCTAGCACGACAAAAGGCTTAACCGTCGAACCTGGTTCAAAAGCATCGGTGATCACGCGGTTACGCATCTTAAAGCTTTGTAAGTCAGCACGATTGTTTGGGTTGTAAGACGGCGCGTTGACCATGGCCAAAACCGCCCCCGTTTTTACGTCTAATAAGATAGCAGAGCCAGACGTCGCTTTGTGATCGGCTACCGCCTGTTTAATCGCTCGATAAGCGATAGCTTGTAAGCGCTGATCGATGGTTAATTCGAGTGGTTTACCTTCTTCACGCTCTTCTAGTGCAATGTTTTCAACCACTCGCCCGTATCGGTCTTTACGGATTGTACGTTTACCAGCTTCACCCGTTAGCCACTTATCGTAGCTGCGCTCGACACCTTCTAGACCGTGTCCATCAATTCCGGTCACACCTATCAGATGCGCGCTGACTTCACCGGCTGGGTAATAACGACGAGATTCAGCTTTAAGACCAATACCCACCAACTTTAAGTCGCGGATGTATTTCGCCATTGCTGGGCTAACTTGTCTTTGTAGGTAGATAAAACGACGAGATTTGTCGCTGGAGATTTTGTTGATCATCGATTGTCGATCTAAGCCGAGTACATCAGCTAGCGCATACCAACGATCAATTTGGGCCATGCCATTTTTATCGAAGATGGTTTTCGGGTCAGCCCATACCGCCTCAACAGGCACACTGACGGCAAGTGGTTCGCCATTGCGGTCTGAAATAATCCCGCGGGCAGAAGGAATAGCCTTAACACGTACAGAACGAAGGTCGCCCTGACGAATTAAGTTATCTGGTTCAATAACTTGGATGTAAGCCACACGACCTACTAGTACAGAAAAGGCAACCAACACAAAAGCAATAACGACGTTGAAACGCCATTTAATCAGAATTGGATCCGAGTCCTTTTCGCTCTTCACTCGCTCTTTCGTTGGTTTCTTAACGGCTTTCGCGGGTGCTTTTTCCTTTTTTCCGGTCATTTCAGTGTGATCACAACTTCTTTGTCGGAGTCTGGACGTTTCATGTCTAGCTCTCGTTTTGCCGATGCTTGAACGCGACTATGTTCAGCCAGAGCCGTCTCTTCAAGCATTAAATTTCGCCATTCATTATCAAGCTGTTCACGCTCACTCAATGCCATGTCTTTTTGCGTGATTGCCTGACGTGACATGTGTGTCGTGAGAACGACCCCCATCGCGCTCGCGAAGATACAGATAAGCAGCACCAATGGGACTTTACCCACGGAGAGCAAATCAAAAAATATTATCTTGGCTAAGTTCGGCTTGGAGGTCTTCATTGACTATAGCTTTTCTGCGATTCGTAATACTGAGCTACGTGAACGAGTGTTCTCATCCACTTCGCCTTTCGATGGTTTGATCGCTTTACCGACAGGCTTAAGATCAGCACTGCCTAGTGCTTTGATCTGCTCTTCCGTTAACGGAAGGCCGTGAGGTACTTGCGGGCCTTGGCTCTCTTTACGAATAAAGCGCTTCACCATACGGTCTTCAAGTGAGTGGAAGCTAATAACAGACAGGCGACCTTCTGGAGCAAGAATGCTTGCTGCGCCTTTTAGTGCCGTATCGATCTCTTCCAGTTCACTGTTAATGTAGATACGGAATGCTTGGAAAGCACGCGTTGCTGGGTGCTTTTTCTCTTTGAAGCTTTTTGGTGCTACATCAGAGATAAGCTTAGCTAACTGACCAGTGCGAGTTAGCGGCTCATTCTCTTCGTTTTCTTGATAAGCAATGATGCCTTTCGCGATACGACGAGCGTGCTTGTCTTCACCGAACTCACGAATCACCCAAGTGATGTCATCAAGATCCGCTTCTAGTAACCACTTAGATACAGGAATGCCCGAAGTTGGGTCCATACGCATATCCAGCGGGCCATCTTTCATGAAACTGAAGCCACGTTCAGCGTCATCAAGTTGTGGTGAAGAAACGCCTAAATCCAGCAGAACACCGTCAACCTTACCCACTAAATCATAACGCTCTGCGTATTCAGCCATGCCTGAGAATGGACCGTGGATGATAGTAAAGCGAGGATCATCAATTTTTTGTGCTTCTGCAATCGCTTGTGGATCGCGGTCGATACTAAATAGTCGTCCATTCTCGCCCAGTTTAGACAGGATTGTACGGCTGTGACCACCACGGCCAAAAGTACCATCGATGTAGGTACCGTCAGGTTTGATCGCAAGTCCGTCAATAGATTCGTTAAGCAATACTGAAATATGTTTGAATGCTTCTGTCATAGTCTTCTCAGTGAGTGGATTGAGCCATTAGTTCGGCAATAATTTGTTCTGTTAACGTTTTAGTGTACTGATTTCACGCTGTATCTCCACCATATTGTGTACAGGCTTTGGGAATTTTTGACCCAAGCTCATACCAAGATGACGGATTTTAAGGAAATCTAAATAATTTACGTCAATATAAAGCAAAAAACCCATCACTACCGTTAAGTAATGATGGGTTCTTAAAATGGGTGGAGTTGACACATACGCCGGGTTCTGTTCCGCTTGCGCGGCGGTAACCATTCGTCTAGGCCTGCAATCGCTCACAGGCTCAAGCAATCTACCCGCCCCCATACGCGAGCAACGCAATGTGAGGGCCTATTTGATCTTGCTCCGGGTGGAGTTTACCTTGCTACGAACTGTTACCAGTCGCACGGTGCGCTCTTACCGCACCCTTTCAGCCTTACCTGTGCCCCTTCCGAAGAAATGAGGCCATCGGCGGTCTTCTCTCTGCTGCACTTGTCGTGGGCTCGCGCCCCCCAGACGTTATCTGGCACCCTGCTCTATGGAGCCCGGACGTTCCTCCCCTCTGCCAGTCTCCCGAAGGACATCAGCAAAGCAGCGATTACCCGTTCAACTCCGAGGGCGGATTGTATAGAGATTCGTGTGCAGTGTCTAGCGAGATCACAAATATGGTGTAAACCAATGATTAACTGATGGGGAATTGACCTAGAGAACGGATGCGAGTGGCGAGATTCGAGATTCGAGATGAAAAAAGAGCTAAGAACTAGAAGCGGATTAGAGTGCTGTGATAAGAGATACAGATAAAAGAGGCTCATTGCGGGCTCTTTTATCTGTATCAGCGTTAAATCACTACAGAAGCATTAGCCATCCAAGTGCTCTAGGCCCCATTTGTACAGCGCATTCTTTTTCAGGTTGTAGATTTCTGCTGTCATTGCGGCCGCTTTTTTAAGAGGTAGTTCTTTGGTCAGAATACCCAACGTACGAGTCGCTTCATCTGGTAATTCAGTGCTCGCTTCTTCACGATGACCATGAATCAGTAATACCATCTCGCCACGCTTACGGTTCGCGTCCTCTTCAATCCATTCAATCAGCTCACCAAGAGGCAGGCCCTGAATGGTTTCGAAAGTCTTAGTTAGCTCACGCGCCAATACAACTTCACGGTCAGGGCCTAAAATCTCAAGCATATCTTGCAAAGAGTCAGAAATACGGTGCGGTGATTCGTAGAAGATGCACGTGCGCTCAGCTTTCGCGATCTCTAGGAACTTATCTTTACGACCTTTACTCTTAGGCGGCAAGAAGCCTTCAAAGCTGAAACGATCCGATGGTAAACCTGACGCACTTAACGCGGTAATCACAGCACAAGCGCCAGGAAGTGGCACAACTCTCACACCCGCTTGACGACATTGTGATACAAGATGGTAACCTGGATCACTGATTAAAGGTGTACCCGCATCAGAGACTAATGCGATAGACTGACCTTCTAATAGCTTTTCGACTAGAACTTGAGCTTTAGTTTGTTCATTATGATCATGTAAAGCGAACGTTCTGGTTGATATATTGAAGTGAGCAAGCAGCTTACCCGTGTGGCGTGTGTCTTCGGCTGCAATAACATCGACACTTGATAAGATTTCAATTGCTCTTTGAGTGATATCTCCCAAATTTCCGATTGGGGTTGGCACAATGTAGAGAGTTGGGCTCTCTGTGAGCAAGGTTTTGTTATCTGTCATTTGTTTACCATCACTTCAACGATTAATATAGATACAAATTTATACGGAATTTAAAGAACTCATGGCAACGATGAACCATAAGAGACTCAGTGTACCACGCTTACTAACTCCAATTGCATTAGCAATTACATTGGCGGCTTGTTCTTCAGGTCCACAAGCACCAACAAGCGTAGATATTACACTAGATCCAGTGCAATCCACTGAAAGTTACATGATGCAAGCGGACAGTAGCAAAGGAAGCCTACAAAACGACTGGTTGATCATGGCGCTTAAAGCTTCTGTGCAAGCTGGTAAAACCGACCAAGCGACACTGCTTATCAAACGCTTAGCAAAACAAGAGCTCACTGAAGTTCAGCAAGCAGAATGGCAACTCGCTCGAGCTCAACTGTTAGTGAATAACTCACAGCCGGATCAAGCGTACAGCCAACTAAACTTTCAGCCTTGGTGGAAACTGCCAAACGAGCAGTGGAAAGATTACCACGAGCTACGCGCGAATATTTCAGAGATGCGAAGCGAGTATTTCGAGGCGAGCCGTGAACTTGTTCTTTATTCTGAGTACGCAGAAGATAACGACGAGATCCAGCAGCAAGCTGCAGATCGAATTTGGCACAATCTAAATAGCTACTCTCAATATGAGATTCTGGAACTGAAAACGTCACCGACGGAAGACGTTTTAGCCGGTTGGTTACAACTCGCTATTTACATGAAGACACTCAACTCGAACCTGCCAAACCTACAGGAAACCCTGTCTGATTGGTTAGCCGAGAATCCTCAGCATCCTGCTGCTACTTATACACCGCAAGCGATCACGGACATCTTAGCCTTAGAGATCAGCAAGCCAACCAGCACTGCATTGCTACTACCGCTAACGGGTAAATATGGTAAGCAAGCACAACTGGTACGTGATGGTTTCATCTTTGCGATGATGAATGACAAAGAGCGCGAAGAAGATGCAACGCTGACGGTTATGGACACCAATGTTCAAAGTGCCGCTGAAATTAAAGCGACACTTGAAGAGAACAATGTTGATTTCATCGTTGGCCCGCTGATTAAGAGCAACATCACTAAGCTTCAGCAAGCGCAGAAAAATCACGAGAACTCGATTCCAGCTTTAGCTCTGAATATTCCAACTCAGCTAGAACCTGACACCAATATTTGTTACCTCGCTCTATCTCCTGAGCAAGAGGTTGCTCAAGCAGCGAAACACCTGTTTTCTCAAGGCTACAAATACCCACTGATTCTGGCTCCGAAGGGACGCCTTGGTGATCGTGTTGAGCAAGCGTTTAAAGAAGAGTGGAAGAAATACAGCAATAACGATGTGGCAATCAGCTTCTTCTCGGACAAACGCCAACTTCAACGCAACGTGAATCAAGTATTCGGTCTACAAGAGAGCCAACAACGCATCGCGCAAATGGATAACCTACTTGATCTAGACCTAGAAACCGAGCCACGCAGTCGTCGTGATATCGATTCTGTCTACATCGTGGCGAAGAACTCCGAGCTAACGCTGATCAAGCCTTTCATTGAAGTTGCGATCAACCCAGATGCTAGCCAGCCTGCTCTGTTCTCTAACTCACGCAGTAATAGCGGCGACAAGCAGTATGAGGACCTAACAGGTGTATTCTACAGCGATATCCCACTGCTAGTTGAAAACAAAGGTGAGCTGAACAAAGAGCTTAACGAACTATGGCCAGCACATTCAAACGGCCAGAAACGTCTACAAGCGCTAGGTATGGATGCATACTACCTAATGGATGCGCTACCACAGATGAAAGCCGTACAGGGTTACAGTATTCCGGGTGAAACTGGTGTGTTAACCATCGACAACAACTGCGTTGTACAACGTGAAATCAGCTGGGCAGAGCATGGGGCTTTTTAGCCGAACGTTCTTGTCCAAAGCAAAGGTCACCCATAAACAAGTGGGTGATCAATACGAGGCCGTGGCAAAGGCCTATTTGACCCGCCACGGTTTATCGTTAATTCAACAAAACTTCATAGCAAAATGTGGCGAGATTGATCTTATAATGCGCCATAACAATACGATTGTGTTTGCCGAGGTAAAATACCGTAAGCAAACTCGCTACGGACATGCCGCTGAGATGGTGACAGCGAAGAAGTCACAAAGGCTACTCAAAACAGCCCAAGTGTGGCTGATGCAGCAAGGCTTGTCGGTACATTCCACAGATTTCAGGTTTGATATCATTGCCATTGAAGGGCCAGATGATCATATCAACTGGATTCAAAACGCGATTACCCAAGGATAAACATGCTAGACAGCATTAAAGAAAGTTTTACAGAAAGTATTCAAATCCAAATTGCGGCTGCAGAAGCACTACCAGATGCAATCACGCACGCCGCTCAAGCTATGGTTGCTACCTTGCTCAACGGAAACAAAATCCTATGTTGTGGTAATGGTGGATCCGCATCAAACGCTCAGCAATTTGTATCATGCCTACTTAACCGTTTTGAAACCGAGCGCCCTAGCCTACCAGCAATGGCCCTTACCGCTGATAACACCACGCTTACTGCGGTTGCAAACGACTACCACTACGAAGAGATCTTCTCTAAACAGGTGCGTGCGTTTGGTCAAACGGGTGATATTTTACTGGCTATCTCGACTAGCGGTAACAGCAAGAACATCATTAAAGCGATGGAAGCAGCGGTAACTCGTGACATGACTATCATCGCCTTTACCGGTAAAGATGGTGGTGAAATGGCAGGTTTGCTTGGTGAGCACGATGTAGAAATTCGTATCCCGTCACACCGCACAGCGCGCATTCATGAAGTGCACATGGTGACACTACACTGCCTATGTGACCTAATCGATCAAGTACTCTTCCCTGCTCACGAAGAGTGATATACGGAGCATCACAATGAAATCATTTACCTCTAAGACGCTATTGAAGCTGATTAGTGTTTCGCTACTTACACTATCTTTGTCTGGTTGTGCTGGCATTTTCATTGCTGGTGCAGCAACCACTGCAAACATTGTCACTGACACGCGAACCACTAAAGAGATTTGGAACGACAACAATATCGAATTTGAAGTCGCAGCCATCACTAACAAACAGCCATACCGTGGTAGCGTTCGTGTCACAGCAAGCTCTTATCGCGGCTCGGTGGTATTAATGGGCCAAGCAACAACAGATGCTGAACGCCGCTCTTTTGAGAGCCAAGCGAAAGATGTACCTGGCGTCGACACGATTCACAATCAGATTCGCGTGAAAGAGCCTCTCTCTGTTAGCGCTATCAGCAAAGACAGCTGGATTACCACGAAAGTGAAATCGGCTCTGCTCGCTAATTCTGAGCTGAACGGCATCAAGGTGAAAGTCATCACTGAAGATTCAGAAGTATTCTTACTGGGCTTAGTATCTCGTGAACACGCAGATATCGCGACGGAAGTTGCACGCAACATTTCCGGTGTGAAGCAGGTAATCCGAGCATTTGAATATGGTGAAGAAGAGACAGCCGTTAACTAGCGATTAAGCTAAAACTGCAAAGAAATCAGCAGGTAACAGAAAAGAAAAAAGCAGCGATGAGTCGCTGCTTTTTATTGAGTCGTTACTTATAACTAACGTTATTTGATAACACGAAGGCTTGGACGACCTTTCGCCGGGCGAGGTGGCTCAGGATCTGAGTCTGGCTCTTCAGCTTCTGGTTCCGCCGTTGCAACACTCAAAGATGGGCCTTTTTCTGGCTCTTCGAAAGGACTTTCTTCTATCCCTTCTTCGAACGATTCCATGTAAGCCTCTTCAGGTTCAAACATGGTACCTGCACCATTCTCACGAGCGTAAATCGCTTGTACAGCATAAAGTGGAACGATCACAGAGTGAGGACGACCACTAAAACGAGCGCTAAACGTCACAGCTTCGTTACCCAGCTCAAGTTGTCCAACTGCACGAGGTGCGATGTTCAGAATGATCTGACCGTCTTGAACAAACTCTTCTGGAACTCGCACGCCTGGTAGTGTTGCTTCAACTACAAGGTGTGGAGTCAATTCGTTATCAACCAGCCAATCATAGAATGCACGAAGCATGTATGGTCGGCGTGGTGTCATATTTGAGATATCCATAACGCTTAGCGAACTAGTCGCATCTCGCGCTCAGCTTCCGTTAAAGAAGCTAGGAATGAATCACGTTCAAATACGCGGTTCATGTAAACTTTAAGTTCTTTAGAACCCGGGCCAATTAGCTCGATACCAAGCTCAGGTAAACGCCATAGTAGCGGAGCAAGGTAGCAATCGATTAGGCTGAATTCTTCGCTCATGAAGTACTCGTACTCTGCGAAGATAGGAGCTAGAGTCAGTAGATCGTTACGTAGTTTAGTACGTGCCGCTTCAGATTCTTCAGCGTTGCCTTTAACGATCTTCTCTGCAACTGAGTACCAGTTGCGCTCAATACGGTACATCATTAGACGGCTATTACCACGAGCAACCGGGTATACAGGCATCAATGGTGGATGAGGAAAACGCTCATCTAGGTATTCCATGATGATCTTAGAGTCGTAAAGAGCAAGCTCACGATCAACAAGAGTTGGTACTGATTTGTACGGGTTCAGTTCAACAAGCTCTGCTGGAAGATTTTTTTCATCAACCAACTCAACTTCAACACTTACGCCTTTTTCAGCAAGAACGATGCGCACCTGATGGCTATACATATCAGAAGCACTTGAGAAAAGAGTCATTACAGAACGTTTATTGGCAGCTACAGCCATGGAGCCCTCCAGTACACTTTAAATAAAAACAATGGAGGCCTAAAGCCTCCATTGAACATTAACATAATTTGGGAATTAGCACGGTATTATAGCACAATTAGTGCACATCACGCCAATACTCTTTCTTCAGCAGAATCACAATGATAGTGAAGATTACTAAGAAAGCCATTACCCACCAACCCAGAGCATGACGCTCAAGTTGAACAGGGTCGCCCGAGTAAACTAGGAAGTTAACTAGGTCGCGAACCGCTTCATCGTATTCACCAGCACTTAGTTCACCAGAGCCATCAGTCTCAGTACCAACAACCACTGTTACTTCTTCGCCATCTACAATGTGAGTATCGTAGATTGGTGTAGGGATACCTTGCAGCTCTTCAAGAACGTGCGGCATACCAACACTTGGGAAAACAATGTTGTTCACGCCAAATGGACGAGACGGGTCTTCATAGAAAGTACGAAGGTACGTGTATAGCCAATCTGCCCCACGAACACGAGCAACCAAAGTTAGATCTGGTGGCGGAGCACCAAACCAACTTGCCGCTTGCTCAGAAGGCATCGCATTAACCATTAAGCTACCAATTTTCGCTTCAGGGTCGAAAATCAGATTTTCTTTCATTAGATCTACAGGGATCTCTAAGTCATTCGCAACACGTTCATAACGTTGGTACTGCGTCGAGTGACAACCGAAACAGTAGTTCATGAACATCTTAGCGCCATTTTGCAATGAGGCTTTGTCCGTTAAGTCATTGTTCGCTTTGTCTAATGGTACGTTTGCACCCGCTGCCATCGCCAAAGACGGCAACATAGCGAATAAAATTACAATCCACTTTTTCATTTGAATGTCACCCTTTCTGGTAATGGTTTCGTCGCTTCATTTTTACTGTAGAACCACAGTAGAACGAAGAACATGAAGTAACCTAAGCTAAAGATTTGTGCTAGTAGCGTGTAAGTTGGCGTTGCTGGAAGCGCACCAAGTACACCAAGCGCAATAAAGCTTATTGTGAATTGGATGATATTGATCAAATGCAATTTGCTACGGTAACGGTACGAACGTACTTTACAACGGTCAAACCACGGTAGTAGGAATAGCACAACAATTGATGCGCCCATCGCTACAACACCTAGCAGCTTGTCAGGAACCGCACGTAGGACTGCGTAGAAAGGCGTAAAGTACCATACAGGAGCGATGTGCTCAGGTGTCTTCAGTGGGTTCGCAGCTTCAAAGTTAGGCGGCTCAAGGAAATATCCACCCATTTCAGGGTTGAAGAACAGCACGTAACAGAACAAGAATAGAAAACCAGCAACACCTACCATATCTTTCACAGTCCCGTATGGGTGGAAAGGAATAGAGTCGATGATGTCGTATTTCTTCGTATAATCCTTGTGGAATGGGAACTGAGTTTTGTAGCCGTCGCCCATTGTACCCTTAGGAAGTTTAGTCTCGATACCGTCTGGGTTATTCGAACCAACCTCGTGCAGTGCTAGTACGTGAAGTACGATAAGCAGTAGAAGTACGATTGGTAGCGCGATAACGTGCAGTGCGAAGAAACGGTTCAACGTTGCACCAGAGATGATGTAATCACCACGGATCCAAAGCGTTAGGTCATCACCGATAACAGGAATCGCACCAAACAGAGAAATGATTACCTGAGCACCCCAGTAAGACATTTGACCCCATGGGAGTAGGTAACCCATGAAAGCCTCGGCCATAAGCACCAAGAAGATCAACATACCGAAGATCCAAAGTAACTCACGAGGTTTTTGGTAAGAACCGTAGATTAGACCACGGAACATGTGCAGGTAGATAACTACGAAGAATGCCGAAGCACCCGTCGAGTGCATGTAACGTAGTAACCAACCGTATTCTACGTCACGCATGATGTATTCAACTGAAGCAAACGCACCATCACCAGACGGTACGTAGTTCATTGTTAACCAAATACCAGTCAGGATTTGGTTAACCAATACCAACATTGCCAAAGAACCGAAAAGGTACCAAAAGTTAAAGTTCTTAGGCATTGGGTATTCAGATAAGTGCTTTTTGTAAGCATTCATCGCGGGTATACGTTTTTCAACCCAGTCTAGTAGTCCTTGCATTATGCATCTCCCTCGTCAATACCGATCAGGATCTTGGTGTCGCTTAAATACATATGCTTTGGCACAACAAGGTTCAATGGTGCAGGCACGCCTTGGAATACTCGACCAGCCATATCAAATTTCGAACCATGACACGGACAGAAGAAACCAGACTTAACACCTTGTACTTGTTCTGCGAAAGAATCTGGTAGATAAGTCGGAGAACAACCTAAGTGCGTACAGAAACCAACAGCAACGAAGAATTCCGGCTTAATTGAACGGAATTCGTTCTGTGCGTATTCTGGTTGTTGTTCAGTTTCAGATTGAGGATCACGAAGTTGACCACCGATAGATTTTAGGTTTTCTAGTACCGACTCAGCACGGCGTACAACCCAGACAGGTTTACCTTGCCACTCGACACGAACCATTTGTCCCGGTTCTAACTTGCTGACTTCCACTTCCACCGGTGCACCCGCAGCTTTCGCCTTGGCACTCGGATTCCATGATTTAATAAAAGGCACGGCTACAGCAGCAGCTCCCAAACCACCAACAACGGCTGTTGTTGCGGTTAAGAAACGCCTGCGACCGTTATTTAAAGGCGCGTTGCTCATCCAAACATTCTCCCATTTGCTCCTTGTGGATTAAAATTATTCCGATTAAAGAGCATGGCTAACAAAATATGTATTTAGTTCTATTTATTGACGGCAAATGATAAATAAAACCCTACTTTTTGACAAGATAAAGCTACCTTTTTGTAACAATCATGAGGCAAAGCGCACATTGAGTTACAAAAGCTTTCAAAATACAAGAATTTGGAAATAAAACGAGAGGGGAAAAGCATTTAGCAGGGGGGAGAAAAACAAAAAGCCCGGCATATAGCCGAGCTTTGAACCACAATTCCAGTAATAAAACTGGGAGCGTATACTTTTTCGTAAAGAAAAATTAACGCTTAGAGAATTGAGGTTTACGACGTGCTTTACGTAGACCAACTTTCTTACGTTCAACGCAACGAGCGTCACGAGTAACGTAGCCAGCTGCACGTAGAGCAGGACGTAGAGTTTCATCGTACTCCATAAGAGCGCGAGTGATACCGTGGCGAATTGCGCCAGCTTGACCAGAAATACCACCACCAGAAACAGTGATGTAAAGGTCAAGTTTCTCAGTTAGTTCAACTAGCTCAAGAGGTTGCTTAACAACCATACGAGAAGTTGGACGACCGAAGTAAACATCAAGGCTACGCTTGTTGATTACGATCTCACCAGAACCTGGTTTGATGAAAACACGAGCTGCTGAGCTTTTGCGACGACCAGTGCCGTAGTATTGATTCTCTGCCATTTTCATAATCCCCAATTAGATGTCTAGTACTTGTGGTTGTTGAGCAACATGGTTGTGCTCAGCACCAGCGTATACTTTTAGCTTACGGTACATAGCGCGGCCTAGAGGACCACGTGGAAGCATACCTTTAACAGCTAGTTCTAGAACCATTTCTGGTTTCTTGTCGATCAGCTTTTCGAAAGTGATAGACTTAAGACCACCTGGGAACTCAGAGTGACGGTAGTAAACCTTACCCTTAGCTTTGTTACCAGTTACAGCAACTTTCTCAGCGTTAACAACGATGATGTAATCACCAGTGTCTACGTGAGGAGTGTATTCTGCTTTGTGCTTACCACGAAGGCGAGAAGCGATTTCACTTGCTAGACGACCAAGAGTTTTACCTTCAGCGTCTACAACATACCAGTCGCGTTTTACAGTTTCTGGTTTAGCAACGAAAGTTTTCATGCTAATAATTACCTATTTAAAAAATTTACACTTAAGGAATACTCGCGTATTCCCACTGTCTAAGAGTCACCATTCATCACCCCTTCGAGTGTTGGAAAACTCTTGGCATAACGTGATTTAACTCATCGTTAGAGGCCCGCAGTAACGGTAGGTCGCAGGATTATAGAGAAGAGCGAAGAAAAAATCACCTCTTTTTGAACAAAATCACGATTTTTTTATTTCTACTTCTCAATCGAGATAATCCTAGCTAACTCAAGTGCTCTTTTGCTAAATATTCATGGCTCTGCATTTCAATTAAACGCGACTGACAACGTTTAAATTCGAACTCTAGCTGGCCGTGGGTATATAAATTTTCAAGCTCTACTTCCGCAGAAATAATCAGCTTTACATTGCGCTCATAGAACTCGTCCACTAGTGCGATAAAACGTCTTGCTGCGTCATCAGAAGTCGCGCCCATTTGCAGTACATCAGCCAAGAGAACCGTGTGGTAAACGCGCGACAGTTCAATATAATCATTCTGGCTTCGAGCCGACTGACAAAGCTGAGCAAAGGTACCATGCAACACGCCATCGCTTGCTTCGATAACATCTAACTGACGATGATTCACTTCAATCTGCTTGAGTCTCTCTTTATCTTCCCCAACCAGTTGGTTGTAGTACTTTTCAAGATTGATGTTCGCTTGGCTATCGAGTGGATAGTGATATATCTCAGCCTGCTCTAGGGTACGTAGACGATAATCAATGCCGCTGTCTACATTGAGAATATGACAGTTGTCTTGAATCAGCTTAATCGCAGGTAAGAAACGCGCACGTTGTAGACCATTACGATACAGGTCTGCAGGAGGAATATTTGAGGTCGCAACTAAGATAACGTTTCGTGCGAATAACTCTTGGAATAAGGTTCCTAAGATCATCGCGTCGGTTATATCTGAAACAAAGAACTCATCGAAACAGATAATGTCCGCCTCTTGCTTCAACTTATCAGCAACCAAAGGCAGAGGATCACTCACATTGCCCAGCGCCTTTAATTCGTCATGCACTCGATACATAAAACGATGAAAGTGCACTCGCATTTTTTTAGTGGTCGGTAAGGCATCGTAGAACGTATCCATCAGATAAGTTTTACCGCGCCCTACACCGCCCCAAAAGTAGAGCCCTTTAGGTGGCGTTGGTAGCTCTGGCTTTTTACCGAGCAATTTCTGAAATCGAGTCAATTGAGGAATAGGAGTATTCACATAATCTTGGAACTGATGAAAAAGTTCATCTAAAGATTTAACGGCTTGCTCTTGTGCTGGATCTCTTTGAAATCCATGCTCTTTTATATCTTGTTCGTATTTTTTGACGGGATTCATGACGACATTTCCACAATGAAAGCGATATCAGACAGCGAATAAAATTAAGCTCAAACAGTAAGGGACGTGACATTATGCGGCGAATAATGCAGCATTAAACTGCTAAGTAGCGCACATGCATTTCTCTTTATACTGCGGCTTTCTCATAGTACCATGGAGCCGTAGCACGTGTAA
Source organism: Vibrio sp. IB15 (assembly GCF_016406055.1). NCBI lineage: Bacteria > Pseudomonadati > Pseudomonadota > Gammaproteobacteria > Vibrionales > Vibrionaceae > Vibrio > Vibrio sp. IB15. Next base: position 27,466 of record NZ_JAEFCE010000024.1, on the reverse strand, counting down.
CTAAGCAGTAACAAACATGTTAAAAAACAATAATAAGGAGCTGTTATGCCTTGGATGTATGCCATTGCCGGTTTACTAGTCGGAGTTATTCTAGGGGTCGCTATTTCTCGTCTCATGACACCTGAATACAAGAAGCAAAAGAACGTACAGAAAGAATTAGATAGCGCAAAGTTTGCCCTTGAACAGCAGCGACAAGAGCTGGCTGATCACTTTGCGAAATCAGCAGAGATGTTGGACACCTTAGGTAAGGACTACACAAAACTGTACCAACACATGGAAAAGACCAGCTCTGAGCTGATCCCTAACCTGCCAGAGCAAGACAACCCGTTTGTGAAGACAGCGGCTGCTCATTCAGAAAAGCCACAAGAAAAGTCGGCAAACAAAGAAGCAGCACTGGAAGAGCAACCTAAAGATTACGCGAATGGTGCGACTGGTTTATTTACCGAGCAGAAGAAAGAAATCATTGATGCTCCTGATGTAGTCACTGCAAAAGCATCATAAACATTTAACACTTAGGTGAACTTTACAAAGGTTTTTGAGTCATAACTTTCACTCAGGTCATTTGAAACTTCTCATACGTATTAAACGTAATGAGACGGGTAAGACCTTAACTAGAGAGGAGTTTATGATGAAAAAACCTTTGCTTGCTTTATCTGTACTGACTTTAAGCTTAAGTTCAATCATCACCCCCATTCAAGCAACCGCCGCACTACCATTAAGTGTAGGTAATGAACAATTACCAAGCCTTGCGCCTATGCTTGAACAAGTGACCCCCGCTGTGGTTAGTATCGCCGTTGAAGGCAAACAGGTACAACGTCAGCAAATCCCTGAACAATTCCAATTCTTTTTTGGCCCAGAGCAAACACGTGAGCGTCCATTTCGTGGATTAGGCTCAGGCGTGATCATTGACGCCAAGAAAGGCCATATCGTCACCAACTACCATGTAATTGATGGTGCTGACGATATCAAAGTAAGACTTCATGACGGTCGAGAATACGATGCTGAGCTTATCGGCGGTGACCAGATGTCTGATATTGCCCTCTTAAAATTAGAAAAAGCCAAGAACCTGACTCAGATAAAACTCGCAGACTCCGATAAGTTGAGAGTCGGTGATTTCACTGTGGCGATTGGTAACCCATTTGGACTTGGCCAAACCGTGACATCAGGTATCGTTTCTGCACTTGGACGAAGCGGCCTCAACCTCGAAAACTTCGAAAACTTCATTCAAACCGATGCCGCAATCAACAGCGGTAACTCAGGTGGTGCGCTAGTGAACCTAAATGGCGAGCTGATTGGTATCAACACAGCCATTCTTGGCCCTAACGGAGGGAATGTCGGTATCGGCTTTGCAATTCCATCCAACATGATGAAAAACCTAACAGAACAGATTATCGATTTCGGTGAAGTTAAACGCGGCATGCTTGGCGTTCAAGGTGGTGAGATCACCTCAGAGCTTGCAGAGGCATTAGGTTACGAGTCCAGTAAAGGCGCCTTCGTTAGCCAAGTTGTGCCAGACAGTGCCGCTGATGACGCTGGATTAAAAGCGGGTGACATTATCGTCTCTATTAATGGTAAGCGCATCGATACCTTCAGCGAGTTAAGAGCAAAAGTCGCAACGCTCGGTGCAGGCAAAGAGAGCGAGTTAGGTGTCGTTCGCGATGGTAAGAATAAAACCTTCGATGTAACGCTGGGTGAGTCAACCAATAGCAAAACCAAAGCCGAGAAGCTTCACGAAGGGCTAACTGGCGCCGAGCTTACCAACACCACTAGCAATGACCCTGCAACAGGCGTGAAAGTATCCAGCGTTGCTCAAGGTTCACCAGCGGAAGCTTATCAACTTCTGAAAGATGACATCATCATTGGAGTAAACCGTCAGCCGGTTAAGAACCTCGCTGAATTTAGAGCGATTGTTGAAAAACAACCAGGCGTATTAGCACTCAATATCCAGCGAGGCGATAGAACCATCTACCTCGTAATTCGATAGCTACTTCGCTGACACAAACACAGGGAGACTTTGTAAGTTTGCTTTAAACTTACTCAGTCTCCCTTTTATTTAGATGAATCAAAATGCTATGCTTCACAAGTAATTCAAACTAGTCACCCATGCGTGGAGGCTCAACACCTTACCTGTCGAAGAGGGAAACATGCTGTCCTTTCTATTTCGTTCTATTTCCCTTGGACTCGTTTCAGCGGCGCTGATTCTTCTAGCCTTTCCTAGCCTAAGGCTAGCCATTGTTGCAGATGTGACTAGCCCTAAAGTCGATAATATTGGCTCTCTTCAGATTTCATTTAATCAAGCGGTACGCCGCGCTGCGCCTGCTGTAGTGAATATTTACAGCCGTAAATACGCAGAAGGTGATCGTAACAAACTACTGACTCAAGGTTTGGGTTCGGGGGTTATTGTCAGCGAAAAAGGCTATATCATTACCAACTTCCACGTTGTGGCTCAAGCTGACCAAATTGTTGTGGCACTTCAAGACGGCCGAGTAGCTGCAGCACAGTTAGTTGGATCAGATAAACGTACTGACATCGCGATACTCAGAGTCAGCGGCGACAACCTCCCGGTGATCCCACTCAACCCTAATTACAAAGCCAACGTCGGTGATGTAGTACTAGCTATCGGTAACCCATATAACCTAGGTCAAACCACCACCTTTGGTATCATCTCTGCGACTGGCCGCTCTTCGATCAGCGCTGACGGTCATCAAGCCTTTATTCAGACTGATGCAGCGATCAATGAAGGCAACTCTGGTGGAGCTCTGGTTAACTCTCAGGGTGAGTTAGTCGGCATCAATACCGCCTCTTTCCAACAAGCGACCGACATGGAAACCTACGGTATTTCATTTGCTATCCCCTACCCACTTGCCAATAAAATCATGGAAAAGATCATCGCTGATGGTCGTGTGATCCGTGGTTATATCGGCATCGACGGGCAAGACATCAACTCAGTCACTTCTCGCATGTTGGGTACTAAGAATATCGGTGGGATTGTTGTGTTGGGTATCGATCCAAATGGTCCGGCTGCGGATGCAGGTTTTGAAGCTCAAGATATTATTGTCAGCATCAACAATAATCAGGTAAATGGTCGCCAGAGCGTGATGGATATCGTTACCGATCTACGTCCAGGTACAGTGATCGATGTCGGCATCTTGCGCCAAGGTGAAAACAAGACTCTCAAAGTGACGATTGCTGAAGATACTCGCCTGTAGAGCAAACGCTAAAAGTAAGCGATTCAAAACAACTGACAGACAAATACAAAAAACCCAGCTCACAGGCTGGGTTTTCTTTTATCCGAAGATAGCATCAAATGTCTTTACGATTCACTTGGCTCTTCGATATCAATGCGAGTCACACGCTGTAGGCCTCTTGGCAGTAGACCGCCACGACGACCACGTTCACCACGGAAGTTTTCAAGGTCAGCCGGTTTTAAGCCAAGCTTACGTTTACCCGCGTAGATGGTCAGCGTTGCATTCTCAGGAATAGCCATCAGGTGCGATACAAACTCTTCACGCTCTTTAGCCTTCGCGGAAGGAATGTTGATGATCTTGTTACCCTTACCTTTGCTCAATTGAGGTAGGTCTTTTATTGGGAACAACAACATGCGGCCTTGGTTGGTAATCGCTAGAATCTGGTTACTTTCCAAATCAGCAATCGGACTAGGCGCCATCACTTCTGAAGATTGCGGCAGGTTAACCAGAGCTTTACCGCTCTTGTTCTTAGACAGCAGATCGCTACCCTTACAAACAAAGCCGTAACCAGCATCAGAGCCAACTAACCATAGCTGTTCATCTTCTCCCATCACCACTTGGCGAATAGAGGTGCCTGCGCTTATGTTCAAGCGACCGGTAATCGGCTCACCTTGACTTCGCGCAGATGGTAATGAATGAGACTCAAGGGAGTAACTTCTGCCATCACTACCAAGGAACACCGCTTGTTGATTACTCTTACCTTTAGCGCTCGCTAGGAATTTATCACCCGATTTGTAGTTCAAGCCTTCGGCGTCAACCTCATGCCCTTTCGCATGACGAATCCAACCTTTCTCAGACAGCACAACAGTAATTGGTTCGCTAGGTACCAAATCACGCTCAGTCATCGCTTTTGCTTCAGCACGTTCAACTAATGGAGAACGACGGTCATCACCGTATTTATCGGCGTCAGCTTGAATTTCTTTCTTGATAAGTGTGTTTAGACGACGCTCAGAGCCCAGTAGCTTCTCTAGCTTCTCACGCTCTTTCTCTAGTTCATCTTGCTCGCCGCGGATTTTCATCTCTTCCAGCTTAGCAAGGTGACGAAGTTTAGTATCAAGGATAGCGTCAGCTTGAATTTCCGTAATACCAAAGCGCTCCATTAGAACCGCTTTAGGGTCATCCTCAGTTCGGATGATCTCAATTACTTCATCAAGGTTGAGGTAAGCAACCAGCAAACCTTCCAAGATGTGTAGGCGAGCTAGTACTTTATCTAAACGGTGTTGCAGACGACGGCGAACCGTTGTGCGACGGAACTCAATCCACTCTTTCAGAATTTGAACTAGGCCTTTAACTTGAGGGCGATTGTCTAAGCCAATCATGTTCAAGTTAACACGGAAGTTCTTCTCAAGATCTGTCGAAGCAAACAGGTGACTCATCAGTTGATCACAATCGATACGATTCGAACGAGGCACCACTACGATACGAGTTGGGTTCTCGTGATCGGATTCATCGCGCAAGTCATCAACCATTGGCAGCTTCTTAGCGCGCATCTGGTTAGCGATTTGCTCAAGTAGCTTAGCGCCCGATACTTGGTGAGGCAGAGCTGTGATAACAATATCAGAGCCTTCTTTGTGCCAAACCGCACGCATCTTGATGCTGCCACGACCCGTTTTGTAGATCTTTTCGATATCCGACTTCGGAGAAATAATCTCAGCTTCTGTTGGATAATCAGGGCCTTGGACGCTTTCCATGATGTCTGATAGCTCAGCTTTCGGGCTATCGATTAGCTTAATCGTCGCATCAGCAATCTCACGCACGTTATGTGGTGGGATATCTGTCGCCATACCTACCGCGATACCAGTAATACCGTTGAGTAGAATATGAGGCAGACGCGCGGGCAACATTTGTGGCTCTTTCATCGTGCCATCAAAGTTTGGTTGCCACTCAACCGTGCCTTGGCCTAATTCACCAAGCAGTACCTCAGCAAACTTAGACAGTTTCGCTTCGGTATAACGCATCGCTGCGAATGATTTCGGGTCATCGGGAGCACCCCAGTTACCTTGACCATCTACCAATGGGTAGCGGTAAGAGAACGGCTGTGCCATCAGTACCATGGCTTCGTAACATGCAGAATCACCGTGTGGGTGATACTTACCTAGTACGTCACCAACGGTACGTGCTGATTTTTTATATTTCGAAGCGGCAGATAGACCAAGCTCAGACATCGCATAAATAATACGACGCTGTACAGGCTTAAGACCGTCACCAATATAAGGCAATGCACGATCCATGATCACGTACATTGAGTAGTTTAAGTAGGCGTCTTCGGTGAACTTGCGCATTGGCAATTGTTCAACGCCATCAAATGTAATTTCGTTAGACATCCATTATACCTCGGCCATATCACCGTTAGTCTGTAGCCATGTACGGCGATCATCAGCGCGTTTTTTACCTAGCAGCATGTCCATCATCTCAAGTGTCGCTTCGTTATCGTCAATAGTTAATTGAACAAGGCGACGAGTATTTGGATCCATGGTGGTTTCACGTAGCTGAAGTGGGTTCATCTCACCCAGACCTTTGAATCGTTGTACGTTGATTTTGGATTTCTTCTTAGACAAGCGCTCAAGTACGCCATCCTTCTCATCGTCATCCAATGCGTAGAACACCTCTTTACCACAGTCGATACGATACAGTGGCGGCATTGCTACATAGATATGACCCGCTTCAACAAGTGCGCTGAAGTGACGAGTGAATAGTGCACATAGTAGTGTCGCGATATGAAGTCCATCCGAGTCCGCATCGGCAAGGATACAAATCTTACCGTAACGCAGGCCTGATAAATCGTCGTTGTCTGGGTCAATACCCAAAGCCACTGAGATATCATGAACTTCTTGAGAGGCCAATACTTGGTCTGCAGACACTTCCCATGTATTTAGGATTTTACCGCGCAATGGCATTACTGCTTGGAACTCACGATCGCGAGCTTGCTTAGCAGAACCACCCGCCGAGTCCCCTTCCACGAAGAAGATTTCAGTGCGATTCAAATCTTGTACCGAACAGTCCGTTAGCTTACCTGGTAGTGCAGGGCCAGACGCGACTTTCTTACGTACTACTTTCTTACTGGCACGCATACGACGGTGCGCATTCGCAATACAAGCTTCCGCTAACTGCTCCGCCAGTTGTGGTTTTTCATTCAACCACAGGCTGAAGGCATCTTTTACGACACCAGAAACAAATGCTGCGGTTTGACGAGAAGATAAACGCTCTTTTGTTTGACCTGCAAACTGAGGATCTTGCATCTTCACCGATAGCACGTATGAACAGCGGTCGAAGATGTCATCACCCGTTAGCTTAACGCCACGTGGTAATAGATTACGGAATTCACAGAACTCACGCATTGCATCCAATAGACCTTGGCGTAGACCGTTTACGTGCGTACCGCCTTGTTTAGTCGGTACCAGGTTCACGTAACTCTCGGTGATCATATCGCCGCCTTCTGGCTGCCAGATGATCGCCCAGTTGGCCATTTCCGTTTCAGCAACGAATTCACCGACATAAGGCTCTTCAGGCAACAGGGTGTAACCTTTCACGCCTTCAGCAAGATAGTCTTTTAGACCATCTTCATAGAACCATTTGTGTTCTTCATTGTTCACTTTGTCGCTAAAGGTGATTTCCAACCCCGGGCAAAGTACCGCTTTCGCACGTAAATTGTTGATTAGACGAAGCGTTGAAAACTTAGAGCTATCGAAGTATTTAGGGTCAGGCCAGAAGTGTACTGATGTACCACTGTTGCGATGACCACAAGTGCCTGTAACCGTCAGTTCAGTAACCGCTTTACCATGCTCTAGAGCGATTTCATGAACTTCACCTTCACGGCGAACCGTAACCTCAACACGCTTAGACAGGGCGTTTACTACCGAGATACCTACACCGTGCAAACCACCAGAAAACTTGTAGTTGTTATTCGAGAACTTACCACCAGAGTGGAGCTTGGTTAGGATCAGCTCAACACCTGAGATACCTTTCTCTGGGTGGATATCAACAGGCATACCACGGCCATCATCGGTAACTTCTAATGATTGGTCTGCATGAAGCACAACTTTGATTTTCTTAGCGTGTCCCGCTAGAGCTTCATCGACCGAGTTATCAATGACTTCTTGGGCAAGGTGGTTCGGCCTTTCTGTCTCGGTATACATACCTGGGCGGTGTCGCACAGGGTCGAGACCTTCAAGTACCTCGAGGTCTTTTGCATTATATTGTTCAGTCATAATACGGAGTTTACTCAAAAAGTTTGCGTCAGTTCGCTGGCTCCAGTTTCACTAAAGCAGAATCATTACTATGAACCGTCATAGCAGAGCGAACGAGCGAAGTATTGGGGAATATAGTCTGGAAGCTGACTAATGATGTCAAGCTAGTTCAAAAACTAAGACATCAAACTATGATATTTCACCATTGATAGATGAAATAACAGGCAAAAAGAGAGACAACGACTCAGTGAAGAAAACAGGTTATAGGTTTAGAAAGGTGATGATTTGCTGTGGGTAGCGTTCAAAATCAACAAAGCTATGATCCCCACCCTCTTCTACTGTTTGGGTTGCACCTTGATACTTCTCTACCGCTTGTCGGTAATCCAGAACTTCATCTTCCGTTTGTTGAAGTAACCAGAAATCACTTGGCTTTGTGATAGCTGGAACATCTAATGCCTTCAACTCATCGATATGCTTAGTCTCTAAGACATATCGTTCATTTGTGTATGGGTTTACTTGCTCACCTAAGTAGTCGACAAGTAACTCATATGGTTTCACCGCAGGGTTTACTACAACCGCTTTAAAGCCATAGTGGCTGTTGAGCCAAGTTGAAAGATAGCCACCTAACGAGCTGCCAACCAACGCGATCTGGTACTGTTCTTTGTATTGTTCCACCAGCTGCTGCAGGTAAAGTGCAGCTTGCTGCGGGAAGCTAGGCAATTGAGGTGTTAGTACCTTAATATCCGCACGATGCTCGGCGCAATACTCAGTCATCACCGTCGCTTTGTGAGAGCGAGATGAACTGTTAAAACCATGAATATAGAGAAGCAGTGATGGTTTCGCAGTTTGCTCGATAGATTCAGACATCATTAGCAGCCTTCTTTAATAACCAGCGGCTTCAAAATCAGGTAAGAACTGCCCGTTAGGCAAGCGACGAACTTGAGTACTCACCGTACCGTCTTGATGCAATTCAATCTCTCTCCAACCAGGAGATAAAGTATCTACAGCGAAGTCATCTGAGTTCGGTTTGAACTGAACACAAGTCGACGGAGTTGCCATAACTTGTACACCATGGTGCTCTCGGTTCATGTCTTGATGAACATGACCACACAATACCGCTTTGACATTAGAATGCTGTTGAACCACATCCCAGAACTGATCTGCATCTTTCAAATTGTGTTGATCGAGCCATGCACTGCCGACTAGCAAAGGGTGATGGTGCAACAAAACCAAGGTATTGCGCTCAGGGAATTCCGCCAGCTTTTGCTCAAGCAAATCAAGTTGTTGATCGCTCAGACGTCCGTGAGGTACGCCAACCACTTGAGAGTCCAACATGATCATTTGCCAACGCTCGCCCAGCAATACATGTTCGACACATTGAATCTGTGGTGATGGTAAAACACTGCCCATATTAGGCTTAAAATCATGGTTTCCAGGTAGCCAGTAACACGGTTTTTCTAAGGGTTGAATCCCTGATTCAAATTTCTGGTATGACTCTGCGCTGTGATCTTGAGAAATATCACCAGTCGCTAAGATCGCTTGATAGTCAAAGCCCTGACTAACAATGCCATCGACTACAGCACGAAAGCTATCTTGAGTGTTGATGCTTAGTAAGCTGCCATTGCTCGGCGCAAATAAATGCGTATCCGTTAGCTGCACAAGCTTAATACTGCTCTCATCAAATTTTGAAGTATGTGATAATTCCAAAATAACAAATCCAGATACGTTACTGTTTAGACGTTAAAAGTGTTCTTAAATAAGCTCAATTAAAAGGCAATAGGGCTACGGCTGATACCAGTTTTTAAACAAAACGTTAACCATTCCCCAAGAAATTTATTCAATTGAAATTTCTCATCCTTTTGCAGAAGTTTAGTGTTGGGATAGTCGTATTTCGCTTTAACTCGCGAAAAATCCCCACTAGCGCACACTTCTGCAACTCGAGCATCGTGATATAGCCTGACAGACATTTTTGGCAAAGGAAACACTGGCATCGCGTCACTCTGACATATATCTATTAATGTGGTGTATTTTGTGACCTCATTCACTGTCAATTGATACACCATATTAACGGCTTGGTAACAGCGGACATCACCAACCTCATGCCCAACCGGTAACAAAGCGTTGAGTTTGGCATAATTCGTCTCATAGACTCGCATCAATTCAGCAAGATCAACATGATACGGTTTTTTGACCGCTATATTTGGCATAACGTTAAGCCACCCACTCTGACTGTAATTCTTGGTAGTTCAATTGTAGCCATTGCAGCGCAATGATTGTGGCTCCATTTTCAAACACACCGTCTTTCACTAACTGATAAGCGGCTTCACGGCTCATCACTTGTACACGAATATCCTCACCTTCGTAATCCAATCCGTGCACCCCTTTGGCCGTGGTGGCATCCACACAGCCAACAAAAACATCTAGCTTTTCTGAGCAACCACCTGATGAAGGGTAATATGAAGTAATGGGCAACACAGTTCCGACTTCGACTCCGGCTTCTTCCATCGCTTCACGACGAGCCACATCTTGAGGCGACTCATCGGTATCAATGATCCCAGCAACAGTTTCGTATTGCCAAGGGTTCTCATGCTCTAAAGCACCAACGCGGATCTGTTCAACGATCACCACTTCATCGCGCACAGGATCATAAGGTAGCAAAGCGGCAGCATGACCACGCTCAAACATTTCACGTTCTATCGGTTGGCTCCAGCCTCCCTCAAACAGCTTATGCTTAAATGTGTACTTAACCATTTTGAAAAAACCACGAAACAGCGTCTCTTTTGAGACTATTTCCACATCTTGCGGAGTAAACTCATGTCGTTGATTGTCAGACTGTTGCATTTGGTACCTCACTAAGTGATCTTTATAGTTTACTCATTGTCCGAGTTAACTACCAAGGATAAGGTTCAACTTTTTATATAAAACTTACAATTAAAGTTAAGTTTCAAAAAATAAATATTGCACAGGTGGACAGTTAAATGTAAAAAAGTGCAAAGTTTCGAGTAAATTACCACCAAACTGGGTTAAACTCTTTTAAAGAAAATTCTATTAAAGGCAGGAATAGGAAAATGAAAAAACTGCTTCCACTATTTATCAGTGCAGCAATTGGCAGCCTGAGTTCATCAGCTTTCGCTGATACGCTAGCTGAAGTTTATGACCAAGCAAAACAGAACGACCCACAGCTTCTTCGTTCAGCAGCGCAGCGCGATGCCGCTTTTGAAGCAGTAACGTCAAGCCGTAGCTCTTTGTTACCGCAAATTAATCTAAAAGCAAGTTACGATATCAACCGTGGTGACCGCAATGATGATAGCAATGACAACAATCAATGGGAGGTTGGCATTGGGTTTAGCCAAGAGCTATACCAACGCTCTTCATGGATCACTCTAGATACCGCAGAGAAGTCGGCTCGCCAGGCTGATTCAGCATACGCGGCAGAACAACAAGCGTTAATTCTAAGAACAGCGACAGCTTACTTCGACGTACTTCGTGCTCAAGACAACCTAGAGTTTGTTCGTGCAGAAAAAGCAGCCGTTGCTCGTCAGCTTGAGCAAACGAAGCAACGCTTTGAAGTAGGTCTTTCTGCAATTACCGATGTACATGATGCACAAGCTCAGTTTGATGGTGTTTTAGCAGACGAAGTATTAGCAGAAAACACTTTGACTAATAGCTACGAAGGTTTACGTGAAATCACAGGCCAAGAGCACTCAGAGCTGAGCATCCTAGATACTGACCGCTTCTCTGCAAGCAAGTCCTCAGAATCAGCGGCAGCGCTTGTTGAACAGGCTGAGCAAAAGAACCTTAGCCTACTCGCTGCACGTATCTCTCAAGACGTAGCAAAAGACAACATCTCTCTAGCAAGCTCTGGTCACCTACCAAGCCTAACATTAGATGGCAACTATGGACTTGGAGAACAAACTAACAGCTCGAACAGCGGTCTAGATTACGATGCTGATAACCTGAATATTGGTTTGAACTTAGTTGTACCGCTATACTCGGGTGGTAACACAACTTCTTTGACTAAACAGGCTGAATACAACTACGTTGCAGCAAGTGAAGATCTAGAAGCAACTTACCGTAGCGTTGTTAAAGACGTACGTGCCTTTAACAACAACATCAGTGCTTCAATTGGTGCTCTACGCGCTTACGAACAATCAGTTGTTTCTGCTCAATCAGCTCTAGAAGCGACGGAAGCAGGTTTCGATGTAGGTACTCGTACTATCGTTGACGTACTAGATTCAACTCGTCGTCTTTACGATGCGAACAAGAACCTCTCAGACGCTCGTTACAACTACATCCTAAGTGTACTTCAGCTTCGTCAAGCCGTTGGTACGCTAAGCGAGCAAGACATCGTTGATGTAAACGCAGGTCTAAAAGTAGCAAGTAAGTAATTCTTAAATACTTACGTAAGTTACAGTTACAAAAATGCCGTTCATTGAGCGGCATTTTTATTATCTGTTCTAAAGCTAGCTGAGAAGTTTCAAGCTAAAAGGCGAAACGTTAACCTCGACCGCCTTTGATCGCTTTAATGATTTCAGTAGTCGAGCAACCATCTTCAAAGTTAAGTACTTTAACTTCACCACCAGCAGCAATCACTTCCGCACCACCTGCGATCTCTTCAGGCTTGTAATCACCGCCTTTCACTAAGATGCTTGGTAGTACTTCAGAGATCAAACGTTGAGGTGTGTCTTCAGAGAAAGGCACCACCCAGTCAACTGCACCTAAGCCCGCCAATACCGCCATACGACGATCAGTTGGGTTCACAGGACGACCAGGGCCTTTCAAACGCTTAACAGATTCGTCGGTATTAACGGCAACGATCAAACGGTCGCCCAGTTCAGCCGCATGGTTCATGTAAGAAACATGCCCCGCATGCAGAATATCAAAGCAGCCATTGGTCATAACGACCTTTTCACCTTTCGCGCGAGCACGTTTTACCGCCTCAACCAGTGCCGCTTCTGAGATCACACCGTAGTCTGTGTCTTGACTGCCGTGAATCGCTTCCGCTAGTTCAATAGTAGAAAGTGTCGATGTACCTAGCTTACCAACCACCACACCAGCTGCCGCGTTCGCTAATGCACACGCTTCATCCAATGGTTTACCGGCAGCAACAGAAGCAGCAAGAACGGAGATAACCGTATCACCAGCACCTGTCACGTCGTAAACTTCTTTCGCTTGAGTTGGCAAGTGGAATGGTGCCTGACCTTTACGTAGTAACGTCATACCATTTTCACTGCGAGTCACCAATAAAGCTTCAAAGTCATACCTCTCGATCAAGGCAATACCCTTCTCGATAAGATCTTCTTCTGATTTCACTTTACCTGCAACCAGCTCAAACTCTGCCATGTTTGGTGTAAGTAATGTCGCACCACGGTAGCGCTCTAAATCCGCACCTTTGGGATCGATGAATACAGGAACATTGGCTGCACGTGCTTTTTGAATGAAGCTCTGTACATGCTCTAATGCACCTTTCGCGTAATCCGACAAGATAACCGAACGTACATTTGGTAGGGCTTGCTCCATGCGAGACAGAATAAGCTCTGGGTTTGTGTTTTCGAATTTGTCTTCAAAATCAAGACGGATCAACTGCTGACCACGGCTCATCACTCGTAGTTTGGTGATGGTTGGATAGTCTTCTAACTCAACAAAATCACACTTAACCTTCAGCGCACCCAAGGTGTTTTTCAACACCTCAGCTGGTTCATCTTTACCAGTTAAACCAACAACATGAGCATGACCGCCAAGCGAGGCAATATTCATTGCTACGTTGGCAGCACCACCTGGACGCTCTTCGTTATTTTCTACTTTTACCACAGGCACTGGTGCTTCTGGTGAAATACGGCCAGTTGGACCATACCAGTAACGATCAAGCATGACGTCACCGACAATAAGAACACCTGATTGGCTGTAGTCAGGTAGAATTGGTTTCATTGTTGAGCTCCAAAAATCGAATCTGGCTAGAGTCTAGCACACTGATTACAGTGGCTAAACCATAGAAAAATGAGTAAAGCCTATCTCGATAGGCACTGTGCTAGCTAAGCGAAAGACAAGTTACACTTCCATCCATTGCTTCCATGCGTGAACCACATGTTCTCTTTCCATTTCGAACTTATTAATTGCAACATCAGCATCAAGATTAAGTAGGTTACGATGGTGTATTTCATCGCGTAGCGTTGTGTAGGCATTGGTCAATGCCATGCCTTGTTGCTCGTCCATGATTCCTTGTGACATAAGACTCTCAAAGATTCTGACATTGTCACACCAACGTGTCAGCTTTGGCTTCTCGTGGCTGTATCGTAACACTAAGTATTGCGCTAAAAACTCAACATCAGTGATGCCACCAGCATCCTGTTTGAGCATGAATCGTTCGGCTTTTTTACCGCCAAGGTGATCACGCATTTTTTCTCGCATATCCACCACTGCTTTTTTCAACGTTGCTTCATCACGTGATAGACACAACACCTCATGACGTGTTTTGTTGAATGCGGAAGCCAATTGCTCATCACCATAGATCATACGAGCTCGAGTCAGTGCTTGATGCTCCCATGTCCATGCGTCGTTGTGTTGATACTCATCAAAGGCATCGGTTGGACTAACCAACAAACCCGAAGCACCCGATGGACGCAAGCGAGTATCGACTTCATATAGGATTCCCGACGCGGTTCTGGTCGAGAAGATATGAATAATACGCTGCGCCAACCTTAGATAAAATTGGCGTCCATCGATCTCTTTCTTACCATCAGTATAGATGTGTACCGGGCAGTCGTGCATAAACACAATATCGAGGTCCGAGTTGTAACCAAGCTCCCAGCCGCCGACTTTGCCATAACCGACAACAGCAAAACCGCGACCTTCACGGTCTTTAACATGAGTAGGCTCACCAAACTTAGCCGACACTTGTAACCAAGCTTGGTTAACACCAGCTTCAACAATCGCTTCTGCTAAGTAAGTCAGGTGATCACTCACCTTCATCACCGGCAGCACACCCGCTATATCCGCCGCAGCAATTCTCAGGATACAAGTCTGCTTAAACTGACGCAGACCTTCCATCTGCTGTTCCATGTCGTCTTCAGGAATACGAGCAAGGTAATCACGCAATTCTGTCTTGTAAGACTCAAGCGGCACCGGATTATAGAGCTGCTGAGGGTCGATAAGTTCATCTAACAGAATTGGGTAACGTCCAAGCTGTTCTGAGATCATCGGGCTCGCGGTACACAAACGAACAAGTTGAGTCAATGCAGCGGGGTGCTCATCGAGCAACTCTAGATAAGTGGTACGCGTGACAATTTTATGCAGTAAATGCAGTACACGCGATAAACCAAACTCAGCGTCTTTAGCTGTGTACAGGGCCTGAAAGACTTTCGGCATCAGTCGATTGAGAACTTCACGCCCACGCGGACCAAGGGTTTTCTTAGCGATATCCGCTTTAAATAGAATAATGGTTTTCGCTGCTTCTGGCGGATTGGCGATAGCAATATCATGCTCCAATACATGCTCGATAACATCCGGCTTATGGGCCATATCCCACAGCTCACTGAAGTGACTCGCGATTGGGTTAGCGTCCTCTTCGTCAATCCCGATCAGCTCTTCGAACACGTTATGTACGTTTGCCATATGGGCACGAGTTGCCGTAATCAAACTATCCCAATCACTGAATTGCATGGCAACAGCAAGCTGAAGTTGTTCAAACTCACCATCCGGCAACGTCTGAGTTTGCTTGTCAGCCATCGCTTGCAGGAGGTTTTCTAGGCGACGTAAAAACAGGTAAGCATCGCGCAGGTCAGTCACTTCTCCGGGTTCTAGCAGATGCAGAGAGTCAATGGCGGTTAACGTCTCTAAAAGCCCTCGTCCACGTAGGCTAGGCTCACGGCCACCACGAATCAGTTGGAAGACTTGTGCAATGAACTCAACCTCACGAATACCGCCTGAGCCGAGCTTGATATTATTGGATAAGCCACGACGACGCACTTCACTGCTGATCATCGATTTCATGCGGCGCAAAGATTGAATTGCACTGAAATCGATATAGCGACGGAAGACAAACGGACGTAGCATCTTGCGCAACTCTTGATACTCTGGGTACATTTCACTGCCCATTACGCGCGCCTTAACCATCGCGTAACGTTCCCAGTCTCGCCCTTGTTCTTGGTAGTAATCTTCCAGAGCGGCGTAACTCATCACCAATGGTCCACTCTCGCCAAAAGGACGCAGACGCATATCGACGCGATAACAGAACCCATCAAAGGTTTGTTGATCGAGCGCCTTGATAAGGCGCTGCCCTAAGCGGGTAAAGAACTGCGCATTGGCGATACTGCGTCTTGCTCCTTGGGTTTCGCCATTTTCAGGGTAGGTAAAAATCAGGTCGATATCAGAAGAAAAGTTGAGTTCACCGCCACCAAGCTTACCCATACCAATGATAAGCATCGGCTGTGCTTCACCCTGTTCATTACAAGGTGTGCCCCACTCTTTACAGCAAATGTCGTACTGCCATTGATAGGTCTCGAAGATCATCGCTTCGGCCAACATAGAGAGATGACTTAGGCTCTGTTCAAGCTCCCAAGAGCCCATAAAGTCACGCCATGCAATATAGGTCATTTCTCGATTGCGGAATTGACGTAGCACTCGCTGACCGCTCATTTCGTCCGTACAATCAGAAAGCAGCTCAGCCAATCGTCCACGATACCCTTCAGCACGCTCCTCACATTCCAACATATACGGTATAGTCGTCGATAAAACCGTGTCACGTTGTAAGCAATCACCAATAAAGCAGCTTAATCCTAAGACGCGTTTAAGGTCTTCAATTAGCGGCTCTGGCCAAGCATTAATGGCTTCACTTTGGTGCTCTAATAATTGCTCAAAAGCTGACTGCGAATGAGTGACGAGTTGAGGAGGCAATGGCATGTTTCTTCCTTGTATAAGCTGCGCGCGAACAATCAATTTGTTGGGGCAGTTTTTCAATAACGAGTTTTCATAACTAAAGATAGTTATACCAAAGTTACGCCAATAAAAAACGCCCACATCAGTAATGTGGGCGTTTTATCGGTTAACTTATCGAGTTAGACCTTTCTCTCAAGAAAACAGGCACTAACAACGGGGATTGAGCAAGTATGGCTACACCTTAAACTGCTTAATCTTACCGTCGAGTTCTTGCGCGTTGCTTTCCATAAGCTGAGAGGTTTCTAGAAGCTCACCAACCACGACAACCGAAGCTTCAACCAGCTCGCGAACATTGGTCAGGTTAACACTCATCTCTTCGGCAACGCTGCTCTGCTGGCCTGCAGCCGTCGCAATCTGGAAGTTCATGTCATTGATCTGGTTAACTTGGCTCACGATGCCATCAAGTTCGGAGCCAGCATTAGTCACTAGGTCTACACCTTCAGCCGCTTCAACAACACTTTTTTCCATTAGCTCTACCGCAGAGTTAGCACTGCTTTGTAGATGGCTGATCATATCTTGAATTTCGACGGTTGCTTGCTGAGTGCGTTGTGCAAGGTTACGAACCTCATCAGCAACTACAGCAAAACCGCGACCGGCCTCACCTGCACGCGCCGCTTCAATCGCTGCGTTTAGTGCCAGTAAGTTGGTTTGTTCTGAAATACCTTGGATAGTGCCTACAACGCTGCCGATTGAATCAACGCGCTCTTCAACTTGGTTAACTGCTGCCGCTGATGCTGCGATATCAGAAGAGAGTTCACTCATCTTAGATACAGAGCCCTGAACAAACTTCTGCCCCGTCAATGCTTGGCCTGATGCTTGCTCTGTAAGAGAAGAGGCGCTTTGTGCGTGCTCAGCCACCGTTTGAACGGTAGAGGTCATTTCGCTCATTGCCGTTGCCAGTTGGTCAATCTCGTTAAACTCTTCTTGAGCTGACTCTTTGGTCTCTGACATGCTGATGGTCATCACTTCTGTTAGAGCAAATAGCTCATCAGAAGAAGCCAGTTGAGCCTTCACCATGTCATGCAGCTGAACTCGTGTTTTTTCTAGCTCACGAGCTACATCGCCGTATTCATCTTTACAGTCCATGTGAATCGGCACTGATAGATTCTTGTCTGCCATCGTTTTAATGGCATCGCTGAGGTATTGAGTTTGGCGCAACATAACGCGAGCTGCCGCTAATAAAAGAACCACAAACACAATGATCATTAAGCCTGTCTGCCAAGCCACTTGAACTAGGTAAGTCTCATAATGCTGCTGCGCGACTTGTGCATTATTCGTTGCAGCGAGCAATGAATCGTAAAACGTGCTCGCGTCCCATAGCTGCTTAGAAATGATCAAGATAGTACTGAACACCATCAGCATGATCATTTTCGGAACGAGACGAACGTCAGAGATTACCCTTTCCCACGGCTTGAATGACAGTTTAGTCATTGTCAGTTCTCCATTAACTCTTATATATTGATGGCTTCTATACCCGCGAGATGGCTGATTGAGTCAGGTTCGCGATTTATTTTGAGCCTCGTATGAATGTTAAATAGTATCAAAGACACACCTAAGCCGATGAGCTTATTATCACTGATTCTCTCTTTCTTAGCGTTATTTGTGATCTCAGGCTTGTTGTTTGCGCCGATTGATAAAGAATCGAAACAAGTCCTTATCGGCCTCGATTTTATAATCTGTAGTGTTTTTCTTTTTCAGCTCACGATTGATCTATTCAGATCACAAAATAAGAAAGAATACCTCAAAGTACACTGGATCGATTTCTTGGCAAGTATCCCAATGATCGAGCCGCTCCGTTTCGCTCGTATTTTTCAAATTCTGCGAGTCATCTTGGTTCTACGTTCAAGTAAACGTATTTTCAGAGAGCTGTTTCGTAACAGAAAAGAGACCACTTTCGCTTCCATCATTCTGCTTTTGGTGATCTTACTGACCATCGGTGCTGGCACGATCCTGCTATTGGAACACAAAGATCCTAATGCCAATATCACGACTGGTCATGATGCGTTGTGGTGGGCTTTCGTGACCATCAGTACCGTTGGCTATGGCGACCATTATCCAGTAACCACCGCTGGTCAGTTAATCGCATCGATGGTGATCATCTGTGGGGTTGGTGTATTTGGTATGATCTCAGGTCTAATTACCTCGCTGATTACTGAGCCTACCGACCTCCAGAATCAACAATTGGAAAACAAAGAGCGTAAACTGGATAAGATTCTAGAGCAGCAGCAACAGATACTAGAGCGGCTCGAGTCGCTTGAACGACAGACAAAAAAATAGGGCCAAGGCCCTATTTAAAAATGGATGTTAGTGTAGAGACTAGTCTTGCCAGTATGGCTCAACTTCAACACTGATTTGGCGAGTCTGCTCCATCGCATGCAAAATGGAAACTTCTTGACGAGCAAGCCAACGCTCTAGCTGATCTTTCTCATCACCTTCTAACTTCTCAGTGAGTGGCTGTAAGGTTCGTAGCATCAACAAATCGTCGATACCTTGTACCATGTCCGCCCAAGGCAAACGGAAGCTATTACGCTCATCGTCATCATATAAGCTCGCAAAGCCAACACCAGAATACAGGTTACGCATCAAACGATACTGCTGGTCGATGTAAGCTTGGCTTGTCATCACGCGCTCTGGTGGAAAGGCTTCCATCAGCTCCGCCCAAGTGCGATCAAGCTGCTTCACAGAGAACCACTCAATTCCGCGCTCCATTTGCTCACGCGCTTTATCGTCCAAGAATGGCTGCCAACCTCGAGTAAGTATCCAGCGGCTTAAATCAAGCAGAAGACCGGTGTAGCGGGCTGAACTCAAGAGAGTCAGTAACTCTTCACGATCTGGCAATTGCTCTTGCATCTCTTTTAGCTCAGCCACTAAGAACTTACGAGCATCAAGCTTACGCAGAACGTGGCCTTTATCTTCTAGCAAATCCTCAAAGTGGTCATAGCTTTTTAGCCAATCCAACTCTTGTTCTAGCCATTTCAGCTCTTGGCGTAAAATAGCGCTAGCGCGTCTCGGTACAATGCCACCGTATATAGTGAAAGTCTGGCGGATAAAGCTCAGTGAATGGCTGATCTCGTGCAGAGCTTCAATCGATTGACGCTCGGTGAAAATTTGCTCGTGATAATGCCAATGAGCGAGAGCATGCTCTAAGGATTGAATGAAACACGATTCAACGGTATCACTTTTGTCAGTATCAACTAAGGTCAAAGGAGTTACTTCATCGCCTTGATAACCTTGAGCAAGTCGGTAACCCTTAGCTGCTTTGCTTAAGTTACCTAAGCGCATACCACCTTGTTCGCAGAATTGGCGAGACAGTGTAAACAGAGCATCCGTTTGGCCGGATTTAAGTTCAAGCTCAACTTCGCAAATCGGTTCTTGCAGATCGCCGGATTCAACGAAACCTTGGTCAAAGGCAACCTCGACTTGGCTACCGTCAGGCATGCCAATCAGCCACTGTTCTCGCGTGAAGTTAGTCGAGAACAGAGGAGTAAGCTCAGCTTGCAATGTTTCAATGTCCTTACCTTCAGGCCAAATATCTTCTGGATGTAAGGCAAGTTTTGGCTCATTGCTATCGTGTTCTGCATTGTATTCCGGCCTTTGATGCAGGCCAGCAACAACGCGACCCGCTGTCTTTACCGTTTGTACAAATACGTCATCAAAGCGTCGAATGCGCAAGCCGGTATCGTGCTTGCGTAGCCAGTTGTCAGGGGTGTCAAAGTAGATGTTACCTAGCTCACGACAACTGTGCTGAAGTACTTTAGTTTCAGCAATTTTATTGCGTAAAGTCTCTGAAAAATCAGGAGAAACAAAAAACTTCAGTTCTATCTCGGTTTCCATAGTTATACCTTTCTGTGAAGATAGGGACAGGATATTGCCAATTTTCAAAGTCGGCAAGTCAGAAATATCGCCCTTATGATGATCTAAAACAGTTTTAATGAGACATTGATTAGGTTAACATGCGCGACTTTGTAGCCATCGCTTAACATTTCACCATGAATATGGTGTATGTTGTTTTAAGGTTATTATTTATTAGGTTGGATGACCATGCCAGTAAATACAATTATGGGGTTATTTGCAAAGTCCCCAATTAAACCTTTGCAGCGTCACGTAGTATGCGTGAACGAATGTTGTTCTCACCTAGTTAATTTCTTTGAAGTTTCTTCAAAGGGTGACTGGGAAAAAGCAGCTGAAATTCGAGCTCAGATTTCTCACCTTGAGAAAGAAGCTGACGTACTAAAACGTGAAATTCGCCTTAAACTTCCTCGTGGTTTGTTTATGCCTGTTGATCGCACCGACATGTTGGAGCTATTAACTCAGCAAGACAAACTAGCAAACCTAGCGAAAGACATTGCTGGCCGTGTATATGGTCGTCAACTTGTCATTCCTGCTCCTCTACAAGAAAACTTCATCGCTTACGTTAAACGTTGTCTAGATGCAGCGAACCAAGCACAAAACGTAATCAATGAACTAGACGAATTACTTGAGACTGGCTTTAAGGGCCGTGAAGTAACACTCGTTGCTGAAATGATTCATCAATTAGATGTAATTGAAGATGACACGGACGCGATGCAGATCGAACTACGCCAACAACTAATGGCGATTGAAGGCGATCTGAATCCAGTTGATATCATGTTCTTATACAAAATTCTTGAATGGGTTGGTGGTATTGCAGATCAAGCACAGCGTGTAGGCGCTCGTCTTGAAGTAATGCTTTCTCGATCTTAAATCATACGTTAACCATATAACGAAGAGCATTTTTTGAACAAACCACTTATGCGTTGAGTATTTCTCTCGCTGAGCGGTTTTTTGCGTCTAAATTTGTTCCGCTTGTTATCAAACAACTAGGTATTACGATGGATATCCTTGCTAACTACGGCACTGTCCTGATTATTGTTGCAGCAGCTTTCGGTTTCTTGATGGCTATTGGTATTGGTGCAAATGACGTTGCGAACGCAATGGGCACCTCAGTAGGCTCTAAAGCTCTAACCGTAAAACAAGCGATCATTATCGCAATGATCTTTGAATTCGCTGGTGCATATCTTGCCGGTGGCGAAGTTACCGATACGATCCGTAAAGGTGTTATCGAAACATCTCTATTCGCACATCAACCAGACGTTCTTGTATTCGGTATGATGTCTGCACTTCTTGCTGCAGGTACATGGCTACTTCTAGCTTCGTACATGGGCTGGCCTGTTTCTACTACTCACTCAATCATCGGTGCAATCATCGGTTTCGCTTGCGTGTCTGTAGGTACTGAAGCGGTAGACTGGAACAGCGTTCAAGGCATTGTGGGCAGTTGGATTATTACTCCTGTCATCTCTGGTTTCTTCGCCTACGTGATATTCGTAAGTGCTCAGCGACTGATTTTTGATACAGAGAACCCGCTATTCAACGCGAAGCGCTTTGTACCGGTATACATGTTCATCACAACGATGGTAATTGCACTGGTAACAATCAAGAAAGGTCTTAAGCACGTTGGTCTTCACCTAAGCAACACTGAAGCATGGGTTTGGGCTGCAGCAGTATCAGCAATTGTAATGATTGGTGGTTACCTATACATCCAGAAGAAATTCGCTAACCGCGAAGAAGACCACGGCTTTGCTGGTGTTGAAGGTATCTTCTCTGTACTAATGGTTATCACAGCTTGTGCTATGGCATTCGCACACGGTTCAAACGACGTTGCAAACGCGATTGGTCCACTGTCTGCTGTTGTATCAACGGTTGAGCACATGGGCGAAATCACAGGTAAGAGCACTATCGCATGGTGGATTCTTCCTCTAGGCGGTTTTGGTATCGTGGTTGGTCTTGCGACTCTTGGTCATAAAGTAATGGCAACCGTAGGTACTGGTATTACAGAACTAACACCGAGCCGTGGCTTTGCAGCACAACTTGCTACAGCATGTACGGTTGTTCTAGCGTCAGGTACTGGTCTTCCAATCTCAACTACACAAACACTGGTTGGTGCGGTGTTGGGTGTTGGTTTTGCTCGTGGTATCGCAGCACTGAACTTAGGCGTTGTACGTAATATCGTGGCTTCGTGGATTGTGACACTGCCAGCAGGTGCTCTACTTGCTGTTGTGTTCTTCTACGGTATTCAGGCTATGTTTAGCATGTAATTGCCACTGCGTTAGTCGATGCTAGCGTCAGAATTATGTGAGCTTCAGTAACGATATGTAAATGCCATGTCATTATTGACTCAAACGCACAGAAAGGGAGGCTTTGCCTCCCTTCTTTGTTGCACCGCATAAAGAAACTAAATATTATTTGCTCATTGAGGCTGACTCATCCGCCTACCCAATTAGAATCGTTAAGGGATTTACTGTGAAAAAACTGATTAGCTTAGTTTTGTTCGCAATGCTTGCGGCTCCAGCTGCCTTTGCACAAGACCGTTATATTGCTGACAAACTATTTACTTATATGCATTCTGGCCCAAACAACACCTTCCGTATTATCGGCAGTGTTGACGCTGGTGAGAAGATTACCTACCTGCAAGCAAACAAGAGTACGGGTTACACACAAATCCAAGACAACCGTGGCCGTAAAGGTTGGGTTGAAAGCAAGTTTGTAAGTACTAAAGAGAGTATGGCTCTGCGTATGCCTAAGCTTGAGAAAGAACTGACAGAAGTGAAAACTAAGCTGGCTAACGCACGTCAAACGGCTGACAGTGAAAAAGCAGGCCTAGCAAGTTCTCTAGATTCTCGTAATAAGCAGATTGCTGAACTAGAGCAGAACTACAGCGAGATTAGCCAACAGCTAACAAGCTCTCAAACAGAAAACCGTGAACTACGCGCTAAGCTAGACACGCAAAAAGATGACCTACTATTGAAGTACTTCATGTACGGTGGTGGTGTTGCTGGTATTGGTCTACTTCTTGGCCTTGTTCTACCACACATCATTCCTCGTCGTAAGAAATCACCAAACGGCTGGGCGTAAGCTGATCGTTTGACTGTATTGCGTTACACAAAGTAAATTCAATATCGGATACTAAAAGGAGCACCTAAGTGCTCCTTTTTATTTATCTCAACATGTTATCAAAGCGCTTGTAGCAGCTTTAGGTTAGCCCTTCCACTCGTACAAAGCAGGAATCTCAATCTTCTGCTGATTAAACTCAACAACCACAGATTGCGGCTTGATCTCTAGCAGTTGAACATCATTACCGATCCAATCGCCCTGTGACACCTCTTGCCCATTCACTTTGACCCAACGCTTGTTCTCACTACTTGAGTACATATGGGTTTGTAAGTCGAGCTTAGGTAATACGCCAGACAAACTGTTAACGTGATTTTCGAGCTCAATCACTTGAGGTTCCATCTGGCTTGCTGGTCGCGAGTCCATCGGCTCAGGTGCACTTGGCTGCTCATCCATAATCGCTTCTAGCTTCAATGCCAAATCAGGCGGTAACTCGGTCAAATCCAAGCCTTGTAGCAGGTCGCTATCTGATTGCTGATAATTGCTTTCGTCGTTCACACCAGGTCCAACTTCAGGCTCAGCTAATGACAGCTCTGAATCATCCACTGTTCGCGCTGTGCTCTCTGCTTTGGTTACCGGCACAATTACCCCAGCAGACAGTTGAGTGCTATCAGAGTTAACTTGAGCATAAACCTCTTGGCGAGGTAACGATTTTAACGTCTTGCTTGTCGGCGCTGGACGCACCACAAACAGAGGCTCATCTTCGACTTCTTCTTCGACATTCAAATCAGCCGTTTCGATATCCTTGGCTTGAACAGACTGGGTTTCTGATTCTGAATTCGAACTAATAGCAGCTTGGTTAGCCGTTTGCTGTTGATGGTAAGATTGATACACCAAGGCACCACCTACCAACAGAGAAGGCACAAGTAAAACAAGCAACCCCATAGCCAACGACGAACCGCGTTTGTTGCTGATACCCTTTGCAGAACTCGGCACTTGATGGTTTTGATAGCCCTTAAAGCTAGATTTGTCTGAGGACTGATTCAACTCATGCATAATGCGTGACATTAGCTCGCTCCTCCGCTTAATGACATTAACTTCGGAGAATCTAGCTGAGCTAATCTTTGTAGCCTCGCTAACGTTCGTTGACCAGCAATACCGTCGACCGACATGCCCTGCCATGTTTGAAACGCTTCGACTTTCATTTTTAATTCGTAATCAAATACATCACTACCGGATACCACCTCTCCAAGAACCTCAGAAAGCAACAAATCAAGCAAAGCGACAGCTTCACCCTGATATCCCTCTTTTAACGTTTCTCGCAATGGCTGTTTCCAAATCGCGACATAATCACCATGCCAGACCTTATCTAAAGATTGCTTCGGCATGACTAACAGTTTTTCGTTCACCAGTAATTCGACAGCGTCTTGTGATGCGCCATAAAGCACAGCAAACACAGGCTCTTGCTCTACCTTTAAGTTCAATACCACAGGGACGCCTAACTCTAGAAGGTCATCTAGACTTGCTTGTTGTTGTTCACATACGAAAACACTTTGTGGCTCACTTAAGCATAAACCGTCACGCAGGGAGGATTGGTAGCCCCAAAGCGTATATAAGTCCTTGATCGCCAGCGAACGGTTAGTCCCTTGCATAAAGTGTTGCTGAATATGTGTTGGCAGTGCGAATTTGTCTGTCTCAGACTCAACAACCAGCTTAGGCGTATCTGCGACTAACGACCGCTGTATCCTTACTGAGCTTAATGTTTGGGCTTCATTCGAAGGTTGGGTTGTTAGCCATGAGTCAATGTAGGCTGGCGCAAAGTGAAAGGTCGCCATCGCAAGTGCGACACTCAAGGTAGCAGCACTCGCATATTGAACTAACTTTGGTAGCGTGCTCGCTGCACGAGGTTTTTCGACATGGTAAACCTCAGCTTGAAACGCCATGATCTGCTGGCACGCTCTGTTGACCGTGTCATTGCTCGGTGTTTGCTCTCCGTCATGAAAAGCTAGCTGCAGCGCCTTATCACACACCAAGTTAATCAACCGTGGAATACCATGTGTATATTGGGCGATCAGCTTAACGGAACGATTCGAAAACAGCATCTGCTCGCCACCCGCAGTTTCTAGACGAAACGCGATGTACTTGCCAGTCTCTTGAATATTGAGAGGCAACAAATGGTAACGCCCTGTAATACGCTGAGCTAATTGACGCAGTTGGGTGGTCTGCAAATGCTGTTGTAATTCAGGTTGGCCAACCAGTAATACTTTTAATAACTTGCGACTGTCGGTTTCCAAATTCGTCAAGAGGCGTAGCTGTTCCAACACATCGGCAGCTAAGTGTTGAGCTTCATCTATCACCAATAAGGTTTGAATACCTTCCGCATGGCTATCCAGTAAGAAATAGTGAATCGCCTGACTCAGCTGCTTGAGTGATGCCTGCTGTGGATAGTCGATCTCGAACTCATCACAGATAGCTTCAAGCAAATCAGTGTTGGAAAACGTAGGGTTGAGTATAAGGCCAGCTTGAGTGTAGCTATCAAGAGAGGACAACATCGCCTTAGCGACCGTTGTTTTACCTGTTCCCACCTCACCAGTAAGCATTGCAAAGCCCCCACCCTCACCTAAACCGGCTTGTAGGTTCTGCATCGCCTCTTGGTGGCGCTGACTCAAAAACAAGTAGCGAGAATTTGGTACAATCGAAAATGGCATCTCAACGAAGCCAAAATATTCCTTATACATGTGCTGCCCTATAATTACGATTAATGGAAAGTACCATTGCTTGCCGTAAAGTCCAGCAGTGATAAAACATTTCGAGGTGATAAGTTGCAAATATACGATAGCCTACCAAAAGAGAATGGGCTACAGCGCTATCTAGTCGGTGGAGCGGTGCGCGATAAACTACTCAATATTGATAGTTATGATAAAGATTGGGTGGTGGTCGGCAGTACCCCTCAAGAGATGGAAAGCCTTGGCTTCACTGCAGTGGGTAAAGACTTCCCAGTATTCTTGCACCCAAAAACCAAAGAAGAACACGCACTGGCTCGCACTGAGAGAAAATCAGGCTCTGGTTACACAGGCTTCGAATGTTACTTCGCGCCAGATGTTAGCCTGGAAGAAGACCTCATGCGTCGCGATCTAACGATCAACGCCATCGCTCAAGATGATGCAGGCAACCTTCACGATCCTTACCACGGCCAGCAAGATCTCTCCGATCGTATTTTAAGACATGTGTCCGATGCCTTTGTCGAAGATCCACTTCGAGTGCTGCGAGTGGCGCGCTTCGCTGCCAAGCTTCACCATCTTGGTTTTAGCGTCGCCCCTGAAACTATGTTGATGATGAGTGAGATCGTTGAATCTGGTGAACTCGCCCATCTTACTGCAGAACGAGTGTGGCAAGAGTGGCACAAATCACTCAGTACACCACATCCGGAAGTGTTCCTATCAGTGTTGAGAGAGTGCGGAGCACTAGCGGTTGTTTTGCCAGAGATTGACGCTCTATTTGGTGTTCCTCAACCGGAAAAATGGCACCCTGAGATCGACACGGGTATCCATACTATGATGGTGGCTCAGCAAGCCGCGCTATTAAGCCCATCGCTGCCCGTACGCTTTGCCGCTCAAGTGCATGACTTAGGTAAAGGCGTGACACCACAAGCTGAATGGCCAAGCCATAAAATGCACTGCCACACTGGTGTTAAGATCATCAAGAAACTGTGTGAGCGAGTGAGAGTGCCCAATGAATTCAGAGACCTCGCATTATTAGTGTGTGAGCAACACTCAAACATTCATCGTGCAGACGAGCTCAAGCCGACAACTTTCCTTAAGATTCTCAACAAGTTCGATGTTTGGCGTAAACCAGACCGCCTTAACGACATCTTACTTTGCTGCCAAGCTGACCACGCAGGCCGTAAAGGGTTAGAAGATCACCCTTATCCTCAAAAAGCTCGTTTTGAAACGGCCTATCAAGCGGCGCTGCAAGTTGAAGTAAAAGCGATCATTGCCGATGGCTTTAAAGGTAAATATATTCGAGAAGAGCAAGAGAAGCGCAGAGCGGCAGCCATTGAAAACGCATTATCAGAACTCACTGATAGTTGATCTTAAACCTGTTAGTAAGCACGCATTAAAAAGCCCGCAGTTAAGCGCAATGTAGTTCACTTAAGCGGAGCTGCTTTGCGATTAATTGGGTAGCGAGTCT
>NZ_JAEFCE010000023.1:0-69880 GCF_016406055.1 Vibrio sp. IB15 | reverse complement strand
TAGTTCAAAAAAAATCCCCAAGCGTGGCTTAGGGATTTGTGTATAAGAGACAGGCCAGATGGCAGCCTTCTATTATTTGCTTTGCAAGCTCATGTACTTTGCAGAGTTTGCTTATTTAGCAAATTGAGAAGTAACGTGTTCAACGATTGAATCGATAGCAACAGCTTCTTTAGTACCAGCACGACGGTTCTTGTACTCGAAGTTACCTTCTTTCATTGAGCGGTCGCCGATCACGATAGTGTGAGGGATACCAATTAGCTCGATGTCAGAGAACATTACGCCCGGACGCTCTTTACGGTCATCGAATAGTACTTCGATACCCATAGCTGTTAGTTCAGCGTATAGCTTCTCAGCCGCTTCCTTAACTTCTTCAGACTTGTGCATGTTCATAGGAACGATAGCAACTTGGAAAGGTGCTAGTGCGTCTGGCCAGATGATGCCGTATTTGTCGTGGTTCTGCTCGATTGCAGAGGCAACAACACGTGATACACCGATACCGTAACAACCCATCTCTAGGATAACGTTCTTACCGTCAGGACCAAGCACGCCACAGTTCATCGCTTGTGAGTAAACGTTACCTAGTTGGAAGATATGACCAACTTCGATACCACGTTTAAGCTGAAGTGTACCTTTACCACATGGGCTTAGGTCGCCTTCGATTACGTTACGTAGGTCTTCTACTTGAGCAAGCTCAACGTCACGACCCCAGTTGATACCGAAGTAGTGCTTACCGTCTACGTTTGCACCTGCGCCAAAGTCGCTCATTACAGCAACAGAGCGATCAACGATGAATGGTAGCTCTAGGCCTACAGGGCCAAGTGAGCCTGGGCCAGCGCCAACGAGTGCACGAATTTCTTCTTCAGAAGCCATCTCTAGTGGAGAAGCAACTTGTGGAAGATTTTCCGCTTTCACTTCGTTCAGTTCGTGGTCGCCACGGATGATTAGAGCAATGATGTCTGCATCTACTTCATCAGAAGCTTTAACGAATAGAGTCTTAACAGTTTTCTCGATTGCTAGACCGTGTTGCTCTACCAATTCTGCGATAGTTTTCGCGTTTGGAGTATCAACCAATTCCATCTCTTGAGTTGGTGCTGCAGCTTCTTCAGTTGGAGCTAGTGCTTCAGCTTTCTCGATGTTTGCTGCGTAATCAGATTCTGTAGAGAATGCGATTAGGTCTTCGCCGCTTTCCGCTAGTACGTGGAACTCTTGAGAACCACTACCACCGATAGCGCCTGAGTCTGCTAGTACTGGACGGTACTCAAGACCCATGCGGTCGAATGCATTACAGTAAGCATCGTGCATCGCTTGGTAAGACTTTTCTAGGCCTTCTTTGTCGATGTCGAAGCTGTACGCATCCATCATAGAGAATTCACGAGCACGCATAACACCGAAACGTGGACGACGCTCATCACGGAACTTAGTTTGAATCTGGTACAAGTTCAGTGGTAGCTGTTTGTACGAGTTTACTTCGTTACGAACAAGGCTAGTGATTACTTCTTCAGCTGTTGGGCTAAGAACAAACGGACGAGAATGACGGTCAGTAAAGCGCAGTAGTTCTGGGCCCATTTTTTCACTACGACCAGTCTCTTCCCATAGCTCAAACGGCTGCACTACGGGCATTAAAGTCTCAACTGCACCTGCATTATCGATCTCTTGGCGAACGATGTTTTCGACTTTACGCAGTACACGCAGACCGGTAGGTAGCCAAGTGTATAAACCTGAAGCTAGCTTACGGATCATACCTGCACGTAGCATCAGCTGGTGGCTGATAACTTCTGCGTCGTTTGGAGTCTCTTTCAGAGTAGAAAGAAGATAGTTACTGGTACGCATTCTATGGTATCCGTTTCATCATTAATAAAAGTAAATTTACTGCCGCTATAGGCAGCAGCAAATCCGATATAGCCGCATATAGTATCAGCCTATTTGGGATCTCAAAAGCGTTCGATGTCAGTTACATTGATGAAAAACGCCTCAATAACGAATTTCACGTTAAGATCGAACAAATTTACCGCATATTCCTTGTTGTCTGGCTTGCCTTTCTTATAGGCAGGTCGAGGATCTTGGCCTAATACCTCTTTGGTCACTTGAATAATATGGCGTGCCTCTGGGTGCTGTGCCAGTTTGCTTTGTGCCTGTTGTGAAAAGTTAACCTCTAACACCTCTGGCTCTTCGGCTGCAAACCCTCCCTGTGCATCCGGAATGGAATCGGAGTAGGGGATGTAAGGCTTGATGTCGATAATTGGTGTCCCGTCGACTAAATCGACACTGCCAAGGTCTAGCCAAGTTTGCCCTTTATCTTGAGATACGCCTTTTAACTCCACCGCTGACATGCCAATCCCGTTGGGTCTGAATGTGGCACGAGATGCAAAAACCCCAATGCGTTCATTACCACCCAGTCGAGGTGGCCTCACTGTCGGCTTCCAGCCCGCCTCAAGGTTTTTGTCGAATAGAAATAGGAGCCACACATGGCTGAATTGCTCGATGTGGCGAACCGACTCTAGACAGTTTGCCGCGTCAACAAGCCTTACTCTAGAGGTTGATGTCGGCACCAACCTAGGCTGCCTTGGTACCGCGAACTTCTCTTTATAGGGAGATTCTATAAAGCCAATAGGTTCAATGGAGTACATGGGGGGACGTTCTCTAATTACGATCTATGGCCGGAAAATATCACAAAATAACTTGTTTTTCTTTTGATAATAATTATTATTTGTAATGTTATAACATATCAAATAATAATTTAGGGGAAACAAATGAAACCAAATATCCATCCTGATTACCGCACTGTGGTTTTTCATGATACCAGTGTTGATGAATACTTCTTGATAGGTTCAACCTTGAAAACAGACCGTACTATCGAATGGGAAGATGGCAATACTTACCCTTACTTCACTATTGAAGTGTCTTCAAAGTCTCATCCTTTCTATACAGGTAAGCAACGAGTGATTCATAAAGAAGGTCGCGTGGCGAACTTTACTCGCCGCTTTGGTCAATTGGGTAAGGGAGCTAAATAGATGAAGGTTGTAAAATCACTTAAAAGTGCAAAGAGCCGTCACCCTGATTGTCAAATCGTTAAGCGTAGAGGGCGCCTATATGTAATTTGCAAAACCAACCCAAGGTTCAAAGCGGTTCAAAAATAAGCAGTCAATTGGATGTGACACACCTGTAAAAAACGAGGGGAAAGTCAAACTTTATTCATTTAACGGTTTTTCTTTTCCTTCATATGCTAGTTGATTAAATACCGAGTGGTTATTTATCGTACGATAAACTTTATTTTTAAACTAATCAAGAGGTTATATCGTAAGTCATATTAATAGTGAATGTATGATTGTGAATTATAAATCTGATTTTTGTGTTTATTATGGTTTAATTTGCTAATTAATTGTTCAAATAGAGTTAAACATCGTCGCTTTTTACACATTTTGTAACATTTTGAATTTCTAATTGATAATTTTGTCGCGTACCCTTCGCCTGCAATTTGAACATTTTTGTCACAATTGCATAGGAATCACTACAAGGAGGGAACTGATGAGTTCATCAGCTTCAATAAAAAACAACTCGCCAAAGAAACCTATTTTTACCCGTTTTCTCGATGGTGTTGAGTATTTGGGGAATCTATTACCCCACCCGATCACTCTTTTCGCAATCTTCTGTGTCGCAATCTTAGTGACTTCTGGTATCGCAGGGTACTTTGAAGTGTCTGTTATGGACCCTCGTCCAGAAGGTGCTCCAGGTCGTGCTGCTGACGGCATGATCCACGTTGTAAGCTTACTTAATGCTGAAGGCTTACAGCTTATCGTAACTAATTTAGTTAAAAACTTTGTTGGTTTTGCGCCATTAGGTACCGTGCTTGTTGCAATGCTAGGTGTAGCGATTGCTGAGCACTCAGGTCTACTATCTGCTGCGATGCGTGGCATGGTAATGGGCGCGTCTAAGCGCATGGTTACAGTAACTGTGGTATTCGCAGGTATCATTTCTAACACAGCTTCTGAGCTTGGTTACGTGGTACTAATTCCACTTGCAGCAATGCTTTTCCACTCTTTAGGTCGTCACCCTCTTGCTGGTCTAGCGGCAGCATTCGCTGGTGTATCTGGTGGTTACTCTGCAAACCTTCTAATCGGTACGGTTGATCCACTGCTTTCTGGTATTACAGAAACAGCAGCACAGATGATCGACCCGACTTACACAGTTGGTCCAGAATCAAACTGGTACTTCATGTTTGTTTCTACTTTCTTCATCGCAATTACGGGTGCATTCGTAACTGAGAAGATTGTTGAACCAAAACTGGGTAAATACAACGACGAAGAAGCGTCTGAAGATTTATCAAACGATACAATGGGCAAGCTAACAGACGTTGAGAAGAAAGGTCTTAAGCTAGCAGGTATCGCAGTTCTAGCAGTATCAGCTCTTCTTGCTTGGACAATTGTTCCTGAAGACGGTGTTCTACGTTCTGCAGCTGGCACGGTAGCAGGTTCTCCGTTCCTTAAGAGTATCGTAGCGTTCATCTTCGTATTCTTCGCAGTTCCTGGTTTCGTTTACGGTAAAGTTACCGGCACAATGAAAACTGACCGCGATGTTATCGATGCAATGTCTAAGTCTATGTCTTCTATGGGCATGTACATCGTACTTGTATTCTTCGCTGCTCAGTTTGTTGCTTTCTTCAAGTGGACTAACTTCGGTCAAGTATTCGCAGTAGCGGGCGCAAGCTTCCTACAAGACATCGGCCTAACAGGTCCAATGTTGTTCTTCGCATTCATCCTAATGTGTGGCTTCATTAACCTGATGATTGGTTCAGCTTCTGCTCAGTGGGCAGTAACAGCACCTATCTTTGTTCCAATGCTAATGCTTGTTGGTTACGCACCAGAAACAATTCAAGCGGCTTACCGTATCGGTGATTCAACAACGAACATCATTACTCCAATGATGAGCTACTTCGGTCTTATCCTTGCTGTAGCAACGCGTTACATGAAGAACCTAGGTATTGGTACTCTGATTGCAACTATGCTTCCATACTCGATTGTATTCATCGTTGGTTGGAGCTTAATGTTCTACGTGTGGGTATTCGTATTTGGTCTGCCAGTTGGCCCAGGTGCAGCAACGTACTACACGCCATAGAATCTAATCATTGTTTTATGATTACATCGAAAGCCTGCACAGTGTGCGGGCTTTTTCTTTATTGGAAGATAGGGATCACAAGCCTGCAAAACGGTAGGTTAAACCAATCTCCAGTGACCACCCTATATCCCTTTGGATGAGAGGGCTTTTTGAATCATGGTGAGTCAATTCCATCTTGCCAATACCAATCCAGCGTGGTGTAAATTCATAGAGGCCAATGAGCCCTGCTTGATAAACAAAGGTAGACTCCGCATCAAACTGAACTAGCCCTGATACAGAGGATTCGCTGCTTGAAATGCCGTAGAGGTGATTAGAGAGTTTTTTGTCACGATAATCGACTTCGAGGTAGGGGGTAATGGTTAATGGCTTTGCCCATGTTTCTAACGTACTGCCTAGATGCAGCTGAACTTCGTAGCCATTATGCTCTGAGGTTACGTCGTGTAAGTAGGTGAGTCTAGCGCCTACTGTCCCCAGAGTTATCCCGAGTTCGCCATTGCCATCTCTGTCTTGAATGCCATTGGGTAGGTCAACGAAGGTATCTGATACTTCAGCGAACCGCCAGTTTCCAGATAGTCCGACAAAAGGCAGCAGTTGCCAGTTTGCTAAGCTGCCATCAATAAAGCCTTTAGAGCCAGAATAAAAGAGGTTGGATGTCGCACCAAGTTGCGGGGTACTCTTAGTAGAAAAAACACTTTCGCCGTAAGTGAGGCTGCCGCCAACGATGCCATATTCTTGATTGGCGAAGGACAGTTGAGTGCTTCCTAAAGTGATGGATAGTGCTAAAGCAATGCGACGAACCATAATCAATACTCCGTTATTGTAATAAATATCAAGAACGGAGTAGGTCGATTAAAATTTCACAGAGCTCTTTGTTGCCTCAATGAGACGTTCCCAGATCTCTCTGGAGAAGAAGGGAGGGTTAGCGCTTTGCTAGTAGGCGATCAAGGTGGTTAGCAAACTCACGACGGTCGGTTTGAGATAGTGAACTTGGGCCACCTGTTTGGATGCCACTTGAGCGCATGGTTTCCATAAAGTCGCGAATATTCAGGCGCGCTTTAATGGTCTCTTTGGTGTAAAGCTCCCCACGAGAACTCAGCGCGAGTGCGCCTTTAGTGATCACTTCGTCAGCAAGAGGAATATCTGAAGTAATCACTAGGTCGCCTTTCTCTGTACGTTTTACTATTTCATTGTCGGCGATATCGAATCCGCTTGGTACTTGAATAGAGTGAATGTTGTTACGCTTCGGTACTGGGACAACGTGATTCGCGATGAAGGTGCATTCAACACCGGTTCGCTCAGCTGCGCGTACGATGGTTTCTCGGATAACCTTAGGACAAGCGTCCGCATCAACCCATATCTTCATAGTGTTCTATTTCTCTGTTAGCTAATCTGTTGATTTATTTTTGTTAACTTACGTCTCGGCTAACTTACTGCTCAGCTAATTTGGCTTCAAGCGTGGCGACGCGAGCGGTAAGTTCAATAATTTGTTTTTCTAGTTGGCCAATACGATCGACCTCTGGTTCTTGTTGTGCAGCCACTTCTACCTTGGGAACGCGGTTCGCGTTTTTCCAGCTTTTAATGGTCGTGATTAACGCAGGCATGGGAACCGATGTACTCATACGAGCTTTTACTAACGCAACTGTTGGCTCTTTGCCTTGTGCTTGCAGTCCTTCAAGCACTGATTTCAACTCTTCAGAAACATCTTTTGTCAGCATGTTGACCTCCATTTTTAGTCTTTGGTCATTTTACTCGCTCCGGTGACCGATAGCGAATCATAAAACTGCCTATAGCGTGTGAGAGATCTCTTACAAACGCTGTGAGATAACGCGAATACTTCTCTAGAGAAATTGATATGCATATAGTTAAAGTGTTGAATTTTAATTGTTTTATATAATTAACAACTTGGTTGAATTCAAAATGTGATGCAAATCTATTGTCCGAAATCCTAAATCGCGTAAATTAAACCTTGTCGGAAGGATTCTGACACGGAACAGGAAAGCACCAAGGAATTGGTTATCTTCAGGATGAAGATTTGGTTACTTAGGATTGAGTGATCAAGCATGGAGCGCAAGGACATTGTAGGGACACAGTCAGTTAACAGGAAGTTAGCTGCAATGGAATGACAATGGACACCTTTAGGATAAAGGGTTGGATTAGCATCAGGATGATGTAAAGGACACCGCTCACGGAACAAGTGATGTGCGCTAACTAGGATTGTTAGCTTTCAGGATGATTGGACACCGCTAGGACGGCGAAGTAAAGGAAAGAGCTGAAGGATTACAGCCACTATTATGGATGATGCATGGAGCATTAATTAGTAGCCGGACTGCTGCGAGTAAGACCCTAGCCCTGACACTTCGGTGTCGGGGCTTTTCTTTATCTGGACATTTCACCCATCTAGAGGCTCTTTATTTAGGAGCAATACATCTGCTTTTCTGCTAACGGTCAACACAAGGAGTGTTTTATGACGATAGCAACCTCAAGAACGCTGTTAGTACCTTATACCGAACAGCTACAGCATGACTTCATTAAGCTCAATTGCTGCCCGATTAATCGAGCAGAGATGAATGGGCCGCATTCTATCGCTTCTGCGAAGCAACTATTTCAAGAGATACTGCAAGACAATGTCGGCTTTTGCCGCGCCATTATCCATAACCAAACCCGTGAATATCTTGGGCATGTATTTATCTCATCAGAAGAAGGTAAGCACGAGTTAGGTTTTATCTTGGATAAAGAGTATTGGAATCAAGGTTTTGCTAGTGAGGTACTGAAACCTTTCTTTAATTTGGTGTGCTTTGAAGAGCGTTTGACCAATGTTTTCGCGACCGTTAATGTCGGTCATAATCCATCGATTAAGCTTTTAGAAAAACTCGGCTTTGTATTTAAAGAGACCAAACAAGATCAGTTTGGCCCCTATCATGAATATCGATACACCGCTTATTGCGACGTTACATTCTATGAGGCTGTAGCTCAAACCGCATAGAACGGAAACCTACCATGGTCAGTTTCCCTTTGTAACAGTCATCCCCTAACGCTGAAAACTCAAATTGGTAAATGGTGTGCCAGCGCCAAATGGTCGTGAGTTCATGGCGCATCTTCAGTTTATGACCACTAAAAGCAACACTTAACAGCTGCAAGTCGAGCTCTTTACACTTTCTCGCAATGGCAGCTTTCGCAAGCTCAGATTGCCTGCGCTGCTGCCAAAACAGAAAGCAAAAGAAGCACAGAAACAAAATAGCCAATAAGTTATCTATCATTTAATCCATACTTCCTTTTACTTTTTCTTCCTATTTAACCCTAGCTTTAAGCAGTTTTATTAATGCTTATCAGCGAGTTGCTAAAGTATTACTGAGATTTAGTAGCTTGTTGTAACTCGATCAGTGCATTCGCCAATTCTGGAGATGGGTTTGAGTTCAGCAATGGTAAAAATACCATTCTCAGAGCTGGAATCATCACTAGATCAGCAAATAGCTGGTTGAATAGGTTTTGATTGCCAGTTTGTGCGAGGCGCAACAAGAATTGCTCAGCAATTGCTGGGTCTTGTAGAGCGTGCCAGCTTCGGCCTGCTAAGCCAATCAGGACTTCTTGATGACTTAAGCGTGGGCTCGCCAGAACTTGGTTAATCACTGCATTGGTGATGCTTGGCTCTGCACCTGATAGGGCACGCACCAGTGCAGACAACAAGAACAGGTCCGGTTCGCTGCTGTTGATCTCGTTCTCGGCCATCTCTTGTAAGCGTTGAGCCAGCTTGTCATTAATTTGTGTGTGCTCAAGTGCGCCTAATGTCGCGTAAAGTGGCTCAGAAGGAAGCTTATTGAAGGCTTTACGAATCGCGACACCGTTTTGTTGGCTGCCGAGACGGGCACACATATCAGTGATGCCTTGAAGGCCAACAGTCTGCCAATTGTCCCAACCTAACTCGCCGGTGAAGTAGTGTTGAGCATGTTCATAGTATTGGCTGGTCGCAAGATCTAATTCTGCTCTTACTTGGCTATGGAATACCGCCATTTTGTCTTCAGAAGGCTTGAAGGTGTATGGGTTGTTCGACAGCTTCTCTTGTTGCTCTTCGCTGATCTCACCGCTTAAGCGTGTGCCCATCGCTTCTAATACGAACTTCAAAAAGTTACCTACATCGGCTTGGTTAAGTAGACCTCTTTCATCCAGTTTGAATTTTAAGAACCAGATCCATGGCTGCTTCTGTTCATTCCAGTAGCTGATCGCTAAGTGAGCTTGTTTCTGAAGTGGAAATGGGTACGGCTGTTTCCCTTGCTCAACATCTGAGAATAAGGTGTTGTCGATTTTCTGGATACGACGACCGAGATCGTAGATATCGTATTGGCAACCGCTATTCTTCAATAACTGAGTGAGCGTGTGAATGGTTTCCATAGTAATAAGCTCCTAACTTTCTTTCCTCAATAGATGGTACTCTATGCCCCAATTTCAAGGTCACTAGATAAATAACTTGGTGAAAAATGACAGCTGCCACAAAGTTACCTCCATTACTTCAACAATTAGAACAACAAATGCGCCAATGCTCTCTGTGGAGTAGCGTTGCACCGTCGGATGAAGCTCTGGCAAGCGTTGAACCTTTTGCTATCGATTCACTTCAACCCGAAGAGTGGCTACAGTGGATCTTCATCGTAAAGATCAATGCGATGATTGACGCGAAAATGCCTTTACCTAAAGGGTTTGCTATTCATCCATATTTTGGTGAAGTATGGAAAAACGAGGCGGACAAAGCTGAGCTACTAGTGACGATTCAAAGCATTGATGAGGTATGCGCCTAATGTTAGAGATCATTTATCAAGATGAGTACTTTGTCGCGGTAAATAAGCCTGCAGGAATGCTGGTGCACCGCTCATGGCTAGATAAACATGAGACTCAGTTTGTGATGCAGACTCTGCGTGACCAAATTGGTCAACACGTGTTCCCATTGCACCGTTTAGATAGGCCGACTTCTGGCGTATTGGTGTTCGCACTCTCAAGTGAAGTGGCTTCTGATGTGATGCCGATGTTCGCTAACCATGAGATGCAAAAGACTTATCATGCAATTGTTCGTGGTTGGATAGAAGAAGGCGATACGCTTGATTACCCACTTAAAGTCGAGCTAGACAAGATTGCGGATAAGTTTGCAAAAGAGGACAAAGAAGCACAAGAGGCCGTGACGGCTTATGAACCGTTAGCAAAAGTGGAAGTACCCTATTCGACAGGGCGTTTTCCAACGAGCCGTTACTGCTTAGTTGAGATGTTGCCGAAGACGGGCCGTAAACATCAGTTGCGCCGTCATATGGCCCACCTAAGACACCCAATTGTTGGCGATACTTCTCATGGTGATGGTAAGCATAACCGCCTATTCCGTGAAAACTTGGATTCACACCGTTTGTTATTGCACGCTTCAGAGTTGCGCTTTATTCACCCTTTCACTAAAGAAGAATTAGTGATGAAGGCAAGCCTTGATGAAACTTGGCTACAGTTATTTGAAGCCTTTGATTGGGATACAAATTTAGTCGATGCGCAAACACGGTCGTCTAAATAATAGTTAGATAAAACAAAGGGCTGATAGTGATATCAGCCCTTTTTGTTGTCTGTATAACCTGAGTCGATCAACCAACGATAGTCATTAATTGCCTAGCATCGGGATCATTTTAGTTTTTCTAGATCCGCTTCGATCTCAGCGATCTTACTAGACACAACCTTCTCTAAATGGCGTAGGTCGGTCAGGATCTTCTGTTTTACATCCGTCTCAGTGGTTGGCGTAGGTTTGGTGATTTTATTAAGCTCATCAATCACAAGCGTGAGGTTGCGGTTAATCTCAGTCACTTCTTTGTATTGATTATTGCCACCGCTAACAAGCACACTTTTTACTTGTCGTGGGTACTTAAACTTAACGCTTTTCGCGAACAGCTCGCCTTTCTGCTTACGAAAATAAATCTTCAGGATATCTTTGTGTGCTTCTTGGCGAAGGGAGTAACGTTCAATCTGTTTAGGCTCGTGGATACCTAAGCCAGTGAGGTTTGGATACATAAGCGACCTCTAGTTTATGAATGTAATACTTTTATGTAATTGACTTAATCAATGTAGCAGCCTAACGACGAGCTAGATAGTTGATATCTGTGAATTGATTGTAAGTTGTGGGCAAGATCGCTCTCTATCTTTGCCCACACTTATTTGGTTATTCAACCAGCGAGTTGTACTCCATTCGAGTTCTAAGGCGCAAGCTCCGAAACATGCTCTGTTAGCCTCTCTCTGAGCGCCTGTTCTTGCTCTTCAGAAAGTCGTCCACCTGTGTCACTGGTCAGAATAAACAGATCCTCTGCACGTTCGCCAATGGTAGTAATTTTAGCGCCATGCAGATTAATACCCAGCTCTGCGAAGGTCGCCCCAACTTGTGCCAGTAGCCCTGGAGTATCGAGTGCTCTTAGTTCCATCAAGGTGCGTTTTTTACTCTTGGTTGGTAAGAACTCAACCAGAGTTTTTACCTTAAAGTGCTGTAGGTTACGCGGGGTGCGACGTGTCTTAATCTTCGTTGGACGGCCATCTGCCAAAACATGGGTCAGATGTTTTGCGACAGCTTTATGTCTTGCTTCGTCAATTGCCTTGCCATGTTGATCTAGCACGATAAAGGTATCCAGAACATGACCATCTTTGCTCGCCATAACCTGAGCGTCATGAACGTTGAAGTTACGTCTGTCGAGCTCGGCAACCACGGTGGCAAATAGTGCCGCTTGGTCTTTGCTGTAAACAAATACTTCTGTTCCGCCTCGTGTCGCTTTTTTGCTTATCAAAACTAAAGGCTGGCTTGGATCTTCTAGGCGTAGTAGATGTTCACAATGCCATGCAATCTGTTTGTGGGTATGACGTAAGAAGTAATCGGCTTTAAAGCGTTGCCACAACACTTCAATTTCACGAGCGGTGAAGCCTTCTTTGCGCAGTAGGGCGGATGCCATTTGTTGGTTGTGACGAATACGGTCTCGAACGTCGACCGGATTTTCTAGGCCGCGTCGCAGCGCACGCTGAGTTGAGTGGAATAACTCTGCGAGTAGGGTTCGTTTCCAACTGTTCCATAGCTCTGGGTTGGTTGCACAGATGTCGGCAACGGTTAAGCAAACCAGCAGCTCTAGTGATTCTTCGTCACGTACTTTCTTGGCGAATTCGGTTATCACTTCTGGATCGTAGATATCGCGACGTTGAGCGGTAACAGACATCAACAAGTGGTTTTGTACTAGCCACGCCACTTGCTTGGCTTCTGGTTTTGATAAGCCATGCTCAATACAGAAAGAGTACGCTTCGACCGCACCAATCTCTGAGTGATCACCGCCACGACCTTTGCCAATGTCGTGGAAGATAGCGGCTAGGATCAGCAGCTCTTTCTTCTGCACTCGAGGGTAGACTTCACAACAGATAGGGTGCTTGTCGTGGTTTTCAATTTGACCAAAGCGATTGATGTGTTTGAGCAGTCGAATACTGTGCTCATCTACGGTATAAACATGGAACAGGTCGAATTGCATCTGGCCGACGATCTGGCTCCACTGCGGTAGATACGCTGAAAGCACTCCCAATTTGTGCATCAAGCTAAATGCTTTGTGCAATGCATTGGGGTGGCGAACCAGAGTCATAAACTTCTCACGCGCTTCTGGGATAGTATGCAGGAAGCGGTTAAGCCTGCGACGTGCCGTACGCAGTTGTCGTAATGTTGGAGGGCTAACGCCTTCGATGGAAGAGTCATTGGCGATATGGATAAACATATCGAGAATGGTCTCTGGCCTTGCTTGGAATAGGGCAGGCTTGCGCGCTTCTATCAATGAACCTCGGCGTTGGAAGTCATTGTCGAGAATCTCAGCTTCTTCTGTCTCACCACCATTAATGATCGCTTGGTCGAATAGTTTGAGCAGCATTTTATTGAGCTCTGCTACTCGGCGAAGGGTTCGATAAAACTCCTTCATCATCATCTCGACACCGCGGTTGCCTTCGCCTGTGTAGCCAAGGTGTTCGGCGACTTGTGCTTGATGGGCAAACGTCAGGCGATTGTCGTAGCGGCGCAGCTCAATATGCAGTGCGAAGCGAACGCGCCATAAGAAGTCTTGGCATTCTACGAGCTCGCGATACTCGGCATCAGTAAGGAAGCCGTACTTGCTCATTTCAAGTAAAGAGGTCGCACCGAAGTGACGACGAGCTACCCAACTGAGCGTGTGGATGTCTCGTAGACCGCCTGGCGTAGACTTGATATCAGGTTCAAGGTTGTAAGTGGTATCGTGGTAGCGCGCATGACGCTCTCTCTGTTCTTGAATTTTTGCCTTGTAGAAGGTCTCACTTGGCCAAAAGGAATCGGAATGAATCTTCAGCTTAAGTTCTTGAAAGGTATCTTCACTGCCACACAATAAGCGCGACTCTTGTAGGTTGGTGGCGACGGTTAGATCATCGAAACCGATATCAATACACTCAGCAATGGTACGCACCGCGTGGCCAACTTCGAGCCTTAAATCCCACAGTAAGGTGATGAACTGACTGACTTTTTCACCAAGGGCTGGTGGCAATGTTTTTTGGGATACGATTAAGATATCAATGTCCGACAGCGGATGAAGTTCACCACGACCATAGCCACCCACAGCAACTAGCGAAATATGAGGTAGGTTGCTAAAACCGAAATGCTCCCATAAGCGTCTGAGTAACAAGTCCATGTATTCAGAGCGGAGCAATACCAAGTCCGTGACAGGATGATGGTTTAGAAATTCATTTTTTTGGTACTGCGTGAAGATCTCGAGCTGATTTTTTAATTCGCAGATTTCAATTTGTTCGTCATTGAACGTAAGAGGGCATTGATAAGGCATAGTCTGCTATCCGTGCAAGCAAATGAGAATATTAAACAATTTACCAGAAGCTGGTGGAAAATCGAAATTGAGCGGATAAAAAATATCCTCGACAATGCGAGGATATTTTTAAAGGTTTGATGCGTTTAGCTCAGTGAACTAAGCGTTTTTCATGATACGTGGAATAGTATCATCGCTACGCAGTGTTAGAACTTCACAACCCGTGTCTGTTACGACTAGTGTGTGCTCCCATTGAGCCGAGTTCTTGCTGTCTGCTGTATACACTGTCCAGCTATCTTCGTCATCAAGACGACAGCCAAACTTACCGGCGTTGATCATTGGCTCGATAGTGAAACACATGCCCGCTTTCAGTACTGTGCGGTCGTTGTTTTTGTAGTGTACAACTTGCGGATCTTCGTGGAACTCAGAACCGATACCGTGACCACAGTAATCTTTAACAATAGAGAACTTAGCGCGAGGGTTGTTCTTGTTGTTGGTCTTGATGTACTTCTCAATAGCCGTACCGATTTGACCAAGTTGAACACCCGGCTTCACTTGGCGCATGCCTTCGTAAAGTGCTTCTTGAGCAACCATACATAGACGCTTGTTTGCTGGTGAAACTTCACCCACAAGGAACATCTTAGACGTATCACCGTGGTAGCCTTGAGGACGAGTGCTTAGATCTGCATTTTCGTCGTCAGGGATGATTACCGTGATATCTACGTTAAGGATGTCGCCATCTTTAAGTACAGCAGGCTTAAATTGACCTGTGCTACCAGTTTCGTCTTGTGATGCCGGAATACCGTGACACACGATGTGGTTGATAGACGTACAGATAGACTTAGGGAAACCGTGGTAATCAAGTGGTGCTGAGTATGCGCCTCTTTCTAGAGCGTAGTCATGACAGATTTGGTTTAGCTCTTCTGTCGTCGTACCTACTTGGATGTGAGGTTCGATCATCTCTAGAATTTCAGCAGCCAGTTTGCCGGCGACGCGCATTTTTTCAATTTCTTCAGCAGTTTTAATTTTTACAGCCATTGCATATCTCTTAATTTGGTAGCACCTAAGTGTGCATATTGGGGCTATTCTATCAGTGCAGCAATTTAGCGCAACATTACCATGTCCGTACAATACCGGTGGATACTGTTAACGTGATTAAATAATGCTCGGCTAACGGATGCAGAAGCCGTTTGATATAGACACTATTTTATAGGGGAAAATTACCTTCAGAGATCAGTATAGCAGTCGCCATTTTTCGATTTTTTTCTAGCCATAGATAGACAAAATATGGTATAAAGCTCGCCGGACATCAGGACTGTTTTCTCCAACTGGCGAAACAGGCTTTGGTATCCACTAACTTATATCTTTAAATCACACACATTCCGTCACATGTTCCGGGGTGCTTCAACAACACAGATAACGGCTGAAAAGTGGTTAGTTGTTAGGGGTCGGATTCATGGGGGATGTGGAGGCCTAACCCCATAGAGGATTTTAAAATGGCAACTGTATCAATGCGCGATATGCTTAAAGCTGGTGTTCACTTCGGTCACCAAACTCGTTACTGGAACCCAAAAATGAAGCCATTCATCTTTGGTGCTCGTAACAAAGTACATATCATCAACCTAGAAAAAACTGTACCAATGTTCAACGAAGCTCTAGCAGAAATCGCTAAAGTTGGTGAGAAGAAAGGTAAAGTTCTTTTTGTTGGTACTAAGCGCGCTGCATCTGAAGCTGTTAAAGAAGCTGCTGTAAACAGCAACCAGTTCTACGTTAACAACCGCTGGTTAGGCGGTATGCTAACGAACTACAAAACTGTTCGTCAGTCTATCAAGCGTCTGAAAGAACTTGAAGCGCAAGCTCAAGACGGTACTTTCGACAAGCTAACTAAGAAAGAAGCTCTAATGCGCACTCGTGAAATGGAGAAGCTAGAGAAGTCTCTTGGTGGTATCAAGAACATGGGCGGCCTACCAGACGCTCTATTCGTAATCGATGCTGATCACGAACACATCGCAGTTAAAGAAGCAAACAACCTAGGTATCCCAGTTTACGCTGTAGTTGATACTAACTCTAACCCAGACGGCGTTGACTTCGTTATCCCAGGTAACGACGATGCAATCCGTGCAGTACAGCTTTACCTAAACGCTGCTGCAGACGCGGTTAAAGAAGGTCGTAACAAAGACGTTGCTGCTGTAGCTGCTGAAAAAGATGGTTTTGTAGAAGCTGAATAATAGCGGCTCTGAATCACGCTTGGCTTAGCTAATATAGATTTTGAAATCTTTATTAAATGTAAGCTAGGTTATAGTTAGATCGGGGGCCTCATTTTGGCCCCTGATTTTTACCTTATTTTCGAATCAACCGAGGAATAGAGAATGGCAACTGTAACTGCTGCTCTAGTTAAAGAACTTCGCGAGCGCACTGGCGCTGGCATGATGGAATGTAAGAAAGCGCTTGTAGAAGCAAACGCTGACATCGAACTAGCAATTGAAAACATGCGTAAATCTGGCGCAGCGAAAGCAGCTAAGAAAGCTGGTAACGTTGCTGCTGAAGGCGCAATCATCATCAAAGAAGAGAACGGTGTAGCTGTTCTTCTTGAAGTTAACTGCCAAACTGACTTCGTAGCAAAAGATGCTAGCTTCACTGCATTCGCAGAAGAAGTAGCAGCTGACGCAGTAGCTACTCAAGCTTCTGTAGAAGAGCTACAAGCTAAGTTCGAAGAAACTCGCGTTGCTCTAGTTGCAAAAATCGGCGAAAACATCAACATCCGTCGTGTAGCATACGTACAAGGTGCTGCTCTAGCTTCTTACCGTCACGGTGAGAAAATCGGTGTTGTTGTAGCTGGTGAAGGCGAAGCTGAAACTCTTAAGCACGTTGCTATGCACGTAGCTGCTTCTCGTCCTGAGTTTGTTAACCCAGAAGATGTACCAGCAGACGTAGTTGCTAAAGAGAAAGAAGTTCAAGTTGAAATCGCTAT
Organism: Vibrio sp. IB15; assembly: GCF_016406055.1. Lineage (NCBI taxonomy): Bacteria > Pseudomonadati > Pseudomonadota > Gammaproteobacteria > Vibrionales > Vibrionaceae > Vibrio > Vibrio sp. IB15. Next base: position 52,990 of record NZ_JAEFCE010000023.1, on the reverse strand, counting down.
GAACGAAGGCAAGCCTCAAGAGATCGCTGAGAAAATGGTTATCGGCCGTATGAAGAAATTCACGGGCGAAATCTCTCTAACAGGTCAAGCTTTCATCATGGAACCTAAGAAAACTGTTGGCGAAATCCTTAAAGAAAAAGGCGCTGCAGTATCTAACTTCGTACGTCTAGAAGTTGGTGAAGGTATCGAGAAAGCTGCTGAAATGAGCTTCGCTGACGAAGTTGCAGCGGTACAAAAAGGTTAATCCTTAGCGTATTGTTTGAAAAAAGACCGTGGCAAATGCTGCGGTCTTTTTATGAATAGTGAACTATTTTTGAACGCAACGTTAGTGGTTATGAATGCAAACTGACTTACTCAGTTTTTATCCATGACTGTTAATCATCAACTCTTTGGAAGGTAAACTCCATGACTACGAACCCTAAACCAGCGTATCAACGTATTCTGTTAAAACTTAGCGGTGAAGCGCTACAAGGCGAAGAAGGTTTTGGTATTGACCCAACGATCCTTGATCGTATGGCTCAAGAAGTAAAAGAATTGGTTGAACTAGGCGTTCAAGTTGGTGTTGTTATCGGTGGCGGTAACCTGTTCCGTGGTGCTGGTCTTGCTGAAGCTGGCATGAACCGCGTTGTTGGCGACCACATGGGTATGCTTGCAACAGTAATGAACGGCCTTGCTATGCGTGATGCTCTGCACCGTGCTTACGTAAACGCACGTGTAATGTCTGCAATTCCTCTAAAAGGCGTGTGTGACGACTACAACTGGGCAGATGCAATCAGCCAACTACGTCAAGGTCGCGTTGTGATCTTCTCTGCTGGTACTGGTAACCCATTCTTCACTACTGACTCTGCTGCATGTCTACGTGGTATCGAAATCGAAGCTGACGTAGTTCTAAAAGCGACAAAAGTAGATGGTGTATTTACTGCTGACCCAGTAGCAAACCCAGACGCAGAGCTGTATGATACTTTGTCTTACAACACAGTTCTTGAGAAAGAGCTTAAAGTAATGGACTTGGCTGCATTTACGCTAGCACGTGATCACAAAATGCCAATCCGTGTATTTAACATGAATAAGCCAGGCGCACTACGTCGCGTGGTTATGGGTGAAACTGAAGGTACATTAATCAGCGACGCTGACTAATTTTTCGGGCTTACTGGGGGCTATACTCCGGTAAGCTTTATCCTTATCACTCCAAATAAAAAGCTTTCTTGAAGAAAGAACATAATCAAGGTGAAATTGTGATTAACGAAATCAAAAAAGACGCTCAAGAGCGCATGGAAAAAAGTGTTGATGCACTAAGAAGCAGCCTGCAAAAGATTCGTACAGGTCGTGCACACCCAAGCCTACTTTCTGGCCTTACAGTAGAGTACTACGGTGCACCAACGCCTTTGACTCAAGTTGCTAACGTTATTGCTGAAGACGCACGTACTCTAGCAATCACAGTGTTTGATAAAACGCTAACGCCTCTAGTTGAAAAAGCGATCATGACATCTGACCTAGGTCTAAACCCTATGTCTGCGGGTACGGTTATCCGTGTTCCACTTCCACCGCTAACCGAAGAGCGTCGTAAAGACCTAGTTAAAATCGTTCGTGGCGAAGCTGAAGGTGGCCGTGTTGCTATCCGTAACATCCGTCGTGACGCGAATGGCGATCTAAAAGCACTTCTTAAAGATAAAGAAATCTCTGAAGATGAAGATCGTAAAGCACAAGACGAAATTCAAAAGCTAACTGACGCTGCGGTTAAGAACGTAGACGAAGTTCTAGCAACTAAAGAAAAAGAGTTGATGGAAGTTTAATTTTCCATATTCTTTTCTTTCCGGAAAAACGCTGTACTCACTGTTCAGCGTTTTTTTATGCTACTCTGTTCGACTATTAGAATTTGATTCACTCTTTTATGCATAATTCTCAAGCGTTCACAGACTCTCTTCCTAAACACATTGCTGTCATTATGGACGGTAATGGTCGCTGGGCAAAAGCTCAGGGCAAGCCTCGCGTCTTTGGTCATAAAAACGGTGTTCAAGCCGTTCGCAAAACCATCTCTTCTGCTGCCAGACTCGGCATCAAAGCCGTTACACTTTTCGCATTCAGTAGCGAGAACTGGCGCCGACCAGAGGAAGAAGTGGGTATTTTGATGGAACTCTTTATCTCCGTGCTTTCAAGTGAAGTGAAAAAGCTCCATAAAAATAATCTACAACTTCGTGTTATTGGTGATAAAAGTCGTTTCAATGATCGACTACAAAAGAAAATAGAAGAAGCGGAAGCTTTGACTAGCACCAATACCGGTATGGTTATCAATATCGCCGCGAACTACGGTGGTAAGTGGGATATTCAGCAAGCGATGACTTCCATCGCTCAACAGGTAAAGTCTGGCGATATTAATGTAGAAGACATTGATGAAGCTATGATTACACAGCACCTGACAATGGCGGATATTCCAGAAGTTGATCTACTGATCCGTACCAGTGGTGAATGCCGCATTAGTAACTTTATGCTTTGGCAGTTGGCTTACGCCGAAATGTACTTTACTGAACAATTCTGGCCAGACTTTAATGAAGACAGCTTAGTAGAAGCTGTGACTTGGTTTGTAAATCGTGAGCGCCGTTTTGGCTGCACCGGTGAGCAGATTAAAGCTCTGATGGACAGTTAATAAGGATTTTTTGGTTTGAAACAACGAATTATTACGGCGTTGATTTTAGCTCCCCTAGTTATTCTAGGAATTTTCGAGTTATCACTTCCTACGTTTATCCTTTCATTAGCGGTTATCTCGCTATTGGGTTACTGGGAATGGACTCAATTTGTTGAAAGCAAATCGCGTTATTTAGCGTTGATTCCAACGGTTGTGGTAAGTGCTGCAAGTTTTGCTTTTATCCCTTTTGATGCATTTAGCCTAAATAACTTATCGAGTGCTCACTACGCCATTTTAACGATTGGTTCAATTTGGTGGGTAATCGCAAGTGGTATGGCAGTGACTTATCCTAAGTCTATGCCAGCATGGAAAGACTCATCGTTTCTTCGTCATGGTTTTGGTGTACTAACTCTGCTGCCATTCTTTTGGAGTGTAGTGATTTTGCGCGCTAACGGTATTGACGTTGATCCTTACCATGGCGCAAAACTCGTGATGTTTGTGTGTCTTCTGGTATGGGCTGCAGACAGTGGCGCTTACTTCTCTGGTAAGAGCTTCGGTAAGCGTAAAATGGCACCAGCTGTTAGCCCGAACAAGACAATTGAAGGCCTGATTGGCGGTATCATCACCGCGGTGATTGTGGCTTGGATTTTTGCTGACTTGTTCAATATCCAATTCTCAAGCCCTCTACACATGATTGTGATTACGCTTGTGACCGTTGTTATCTCTGTTCTTGGTGACCTTGTTGAAAGCATGTTCAAGCGTGTTTCTGGGGTCAAAGACAGCAGTAATCTGATTCCTGGTCATGGTGGTATACTAGACAGAATCGATAGCTTAACGGCTGCATTCCCTGTCTTTGCTCTGCTTTACTTAGCATTCTAATTAAAAGGGCAGTGAATCTGCCCTTTATTACATTTCTACGGTCATATGTGATGCGAAATCTAACTATCCTAGGCGCAACTGGCTCAATTGGTGCAAGTACACTAAAAGTCGTTGAGCAAAACCCAGATCTTTATTCAGTCGTTGCGCTGGCTGCTGGCTCGAATGTTGAAAAGATGCTGGCATTAGTAGAAAAGTGGCAACCAAGCTATGTTGCTATGGCTTGTCCTGATGCTGCATCTCAGCTCGCTGACACCTTGTCTATCAATCACCCTAATATCCAAGTACTCTCAGGCTCTGAAGGCATGTGTAAGGTTGCCTCTTTGGATGAAGTGGATACGGTGATGGCTGCGATTGTTGGCGCGGCAGGCTTGCTTCCAACTATGGCAGCAGTTAAAGCGGGTAAGCGTATTCTCTTGGCAAATAAAGAAGCCTTGGTGATGTCTGGACAGCTGTTTATCGATGCTGTGGAAAAGTACGGTGCAGAACTTCTTCCTGTAGATAGTGAACACAATGCTATCTTCCAATGCTTGCCACAAATCGTCCAAACCAATCTAGGTCACTGTGATTTAGAAGCTAACGGCATTAACCATATCCTACTAACCGGTTCTGGTGGTCCTTTCCGTTATACCGACGTGGCTGAACTGGAATCCGTGACTCCTGAACGTGCTATTGCACACCCTAACTGGTCTATGGGACCTAAGATCTCAGTCGATTCTGCGACTATGATGAATAAAGGCCTTGAGTACATTGAGGCGAAGTGGCTATTTAATGCGTCTCAAGAGCAGCTAAAGGTGATTATCCACCCTCAGTCTGTGATCCATTCTATGGTTCAGTACAAGGATGGTTCAGTGCTTGCTCAAATGGGTGAACCAGATATGGCGACACCTATCTCACTGACGATGTCTTACCCTGAACGTACTGAAGCGGGTGTTAAGCCTCTGGATTTCACCAAAGTTGGTGAACTGACTTTCTTAGAGCCTGACTTCAACCGTTACCCATGTTTGAAATTAGCCATCGAAGCGTGTTACTTAGGCCAGCATGCAACGACAGCGATTAACGCAGCAAACGAAATTGCGGTCGACGCTTTCTTGAACAATCAGGTTAAATTTACCGATATTGCAGTCATTAACGAACATGTTATGAGCAAAGTATGTGAACAACATAACTCTGAAGGCTTAGATAGCTTGGAAAGCCTGCTTGAGCTAGATAATATGTCTCGTCAAATAGCCATTCAATTTATTAAAGAGCAGCTAGCATGAGTGGAATTCTGTGGAACTTCGCATCTTTTATCATAGCGCTTGGCATTCTGGTCGCGGTTCATGAGTTTGGACATTTCTGGGTTGCTCGTCGTTGCGGTGTAAAAGTTGAAAAATTCTCGATTGGTTTTGGTAAATCAATCTGGAGCAAAGTTGGCCGTGACGGTACAGAATACAGCTTGTCCGTTATTCCACTGGGCGGCTACGTAAAAATGCTCGATGGTCGTGTCGATGACCTATCAGAAGACGAGCAGCAGTACGCGTTTGATAAAAAGCCATTGTGGAAACGAACCGCGATTGTTGGCGCAGGACCAGCGTTTAACTTCATCTTTGCTGTGTTTGCATATTGGTTAGTATTTCTGATCGGTGTGCCTGCGGTTAAGCCCGTGATTGGTGAGGTAACTCCACAATCTATTGCTGCACAAGCCGGAATTGAAACTGGAATGGAACTTAAATCTATTTCGGGAATCAAAACCGCAGATTGGGAATCAGTCAATATGGGTTTGATATCGCATATTGGTGATCAATCGATGACAGTAACGGTGTCTTCGCAAGACGATATCGGCTTTGAGCAGCAATTGACGTTGGATATTTCAGACTGGTCGTTCAACCCAGAAACTGAATCTGCGATGACAACGCTTGGCTTTAGACCATACTCTCCAGAGATCTCGACAGTGCTGGCTCAAGTGATTGATGATGGTGCTGCATACTCTGCTGGTCTGGAAGCGGGCGACCAAATTGTTGAAATTAATGGTCAACCAATTGAGCAGTGGCAATCAGTGGTTGAGTTAATTCGCTCGAACCCAATGACACCATTAGACGTTGTCGTATCAAGAAACGGCAGTGAGCAATCACTCGTGATGACACCGAAAAGCCGCGAGCTTTCTGATGGTTCAACAATCGGCTATGCGGGTATTGCTCCGGAAGTCGCAGAATGGCCAGAAGATTATCGCTTTGAGTTACAATTTGGTGTAATTGAGTCTGTAGGAAAAGCATTTGATAAAACAGGTCAAATCATTGGCCTGACGCTTACTATGCTGAAAAAGCTCATCGTTGGTGATGTTGGCTTAAATAACTTAAGTGGCCCGATTTCAATTGCTAAAGGCGCAGGTACAACCGCTGATTACGGTTTGGTTTACTTCCTAGGCTTTTTAGCTCTGATCAGTGTTAACTTGGGTATTATTAATTTGGTTCCGCTGCCTATGCTTGATGGCGGACATTTGCTCTTTTTCGCTATTGAGGCCGTTACTCGTAAACCAGTCCCTGAGAAAGTTCAGGAGATGGGTTACAGAGTGGGAGGGGCGATCCTCTTCTCTTTAATGGCTCTGGCAATATTTAACGATTTTACTCGTCTGTGAATGGTTTCTCACAGGCATTGGTAGTAGCAAGGAATAATTAGAATAAGTATGGCGATTAAGCAAATTCTGTTCGCAAGTCTATTAGCCACCAGTGTGGCGGCGAACGGAGCACAAAACTTTGTAGTTCAAGATATCAAGATCGAAGGTTTACAGCGTGTTGCACTTGGTGCAGCTCTACTGAAAATGCCAGTACGTATTGGCGATGAAGTAGATGAAAGCGATGTTTCTGAGATCATCCGTGCATTGTACGCTTCGGGTAACTTTGAAGACGTTAAAGTCCTTCGCGATGAAGGTGTATTGATTGTTCAAGTGAAAGAACGACCAACCATCGCAAGTATCTCTTTCTCGGGCAATAAAGCGATTAAAGAAGAACAACTTCAGCAGAACCTAGATGCATCAGGTGTTCGTGAGGGTGAAGCTCTTGACCGTACTACGCTAAGTAATATTGAGAAAGGTCTTGAGGACTTTTACTACAGTGTTGGTAAGTACAACGCGACAGTAAAAGCGGTTGTAACACCTCTGCCACGTAACCGTTCTGACCTTAAATTTGTATTTACTGAAGGCGTTTCCGCTAAGATTCAGCAAATTAACTTTATCGGTAACGAAGTGTTTACTGATGAAGAACTGCTTAGCCGCTTCAACCTCAATGTAGATGTGGCTTGGTGGAACTTCCTAGCGGATGAAAAATACCAGAAGCAAGTGCTTGCTGGTGATATTGAAGCGCTTAAATCTTACTACCTTGACCGCGGTTACCTGAAATTTAAGGTTGACTCTACGCAGGTGGCGATCTCTCCAGATAAGAAAGGCGTTTATATTACTCTTGGTCTAGATGAAGGCGAAGCTTACGCAGTTAAAGACGTATCATTCCGTGGTGAGCTTATTGGCCGCGAAGCTGATTTTGAAGCGCTTGTGCCATTTGAAGATGGCGATACCTACAACGGCTCTTCTGTAACTTCACTAGAAGAAGGCGTTAAGCGTATTCTTGGCGAGTCAGGTTATGCGTATCCGCAAGTTCGTACGATTCCAGAATTCAATGACGAAACCAAAGAAGTTTCATTGGTTATTAACGTAGAAGCGGGTAGCCGTATCTACGTGCGTGACATTCGTTTTACAGGTAACAACTCGACAAAAGATGAAGTGCTACGTCGTGAAATGCGTCAAATGGAAGGCAGCTGGCTTAACTCTAAATCGATTGATACCGGTAAGAGCCGTCTTAACCGTCTAGGTTTCTTCGAAACTGTCGATGTACAAACCGTTCGTGTTCCAGGCAGCGAAGACCAAGTTGATTTGGTTTACAACGTTAAAGAAGCAAACTCAGGTAGCATCAACTTTGGTGTCGGCTACGGTACTGAATCTGGTGTGAGTTTCCAAGTTGGCCTTCAACAAGACAACTTTGCGGGCTCTGGTAACCGCGTTGGCGTAAGTGCCATGATGAACGATTACCAAAAAAACGTGAGCTTAGACTACCGTGACCCATACTGGAACCTAGATGGTGTGAGCTTAGGCGGTAAGATCTTCTACAACGAGTTTGAAGCATCTGAAGCAGGTATCGTCGACTATACCAACCAAAGTTATGGTACGAGCTTAACCTGGGGTTTCCCTATGGATGAGCTGAACCGCATTGAGTTCGGTGTTGGCTATACGCACAACAAGATCGGTAACGTACCGACTTATATCCAGGTTGAACAGTTTGCGAGAAGTATCGACCAATACGGTGATGAGAACATCTTAACTGATGATTTCGATATCAATATTTCTTGGACGCGTAACAACTTGAACCGTGGTTTCTTCCCAACAGAGGGTAACCACCAACGTGCTTTCGCTAAAATGACGGTACCAGGCTCTGATGCTCAGTACTTCAAAATGCAGTACGATGTAAAACATTACATCCCGCTGACCAAAAAGCATGAGTTCACTCTATTGATGCGCGGCCGATTAGGCTATGGTAATGGTTATGGTCAAACGGATGGGAACGATAACTTGTTCCCATTCTACGAGAACTACTATGCGGGTGGTTTTACAACCCTACGTGGTTTTGGCTCTAACTCGGCAGGTCCAAAAGCCGTTTACGGCAGCAGCACGGGTAACAACCCAACCTACGACACCGCTACTGACGATTCAGTAGGCGGTAACGCGGTTGCTTTGGCAAGTTTAGAGTTAATCGTACCTACGCCGTTTGCTTCTGATGAAGCTCGCAGCCAAATTCGTACCAGTGTCTTCTTCGATATGGCAAGTGTATGGGATACCGAGTTCGTAGACCGTGGCGCACCTAACAGTGGCGGCCAGTACTACTACGATTACTCTGATCCAACGAATTACCGTTCATCTTATGGTGCCGCTCTTCAATGGATGTCACCGATGGGCCCATTGGTTTTCTCTCTAGCGAAACCAATTAAAATTTACGAAGGTGATGATGAGGAATTCTTCACATTCACCATTGGCAGAACTTTCTAATATTTAAAGGACAATATTTTGAAAAATATGATTAAAGCAGCAGGTTTAGGCCTTGTAGTTATTAGCTCTTCTTTCTTTGCAACAGCTGCTGAAGCTGCGCAAAAAGTGGGTTATGTAAACACTGCACAAGTATTCCAGGCTCTACCTCAGCGTGAAGTTGTTCTTCAAAAAATGCAGGAAGAGTTCAAAGACAAAGCGGCTGAGCTGCAAAGCATTCAAGCGGAAGCTAAGACTAAGATTGAAAAGCTTAAGCGTGATGGCGAGCTACTAGGTCCAGACGAAGTTGAGAAGCTTCGTATCGAAGTTGGTCAACTAGACAGCAAGTACAAAATCAAAGCTCAAGCTCTAGAAAAAGCAAGCCAACGTCGCGAAGCGCAAGAGAAGCAGAAGCTATTCAAAGTGATTCAAGATGCTGTAACGAAAGTTGCAGAGAAAGAAGGCTACGACATGATCGTTGATATTCAAGCGCTACAATACGGCAAGCCTGAATACAACATCTCTGAGAAAGTAATTAAAGAACTAAAATAAGTTTTATGAAGACACTGACTTTAGCCGAATTGGCAACCATTACCGGGGGGGAGCTACATGGTGACGGTACTGTAACCGTTTCTGCTGTTGCTCCTATGGATAAAGCGCAAGAAGGCAACATTACGTTTCTTTCTAACGTTAAGTACAGCAAGCACCTAGGTGACTGTAAAGCGTCAGCGATTATGGTTAAAGAGAGTGAGCGCGAGCTGTGTAAGACTAACGTGATTGTGGTCAGTGACCCTTACGTTGCTTTTGCTAAAGTTGCTCAAGCGCTTGATACTACTCCAGCACCGGCTGCGGATATTGCTGACTCAGCTTCGATTGCGAGCGATGCAACACTTGGGCAAAATGTGTCTATTGGTGCGAACGCTGTGATTGAGTCTGGTGTTGTTCTTGGTAACGATGTGATCATCGGTGCGGGTTGCTTTATCGGTAAAAACGCCAAGATTGGCGCTGGCACTAAGCTGTGGGCTAACGTAAGCATTTATCATGAAGTGGTAATTGGTGAAGCTTGTTTGGTTCAATCAAGTACTGTGATTGGTTCTGATGGCTTTGGCTACGCGAACGAGAAAGGCGAGTGGGTTAAGATCCCTCAAGTCGGTTCTGTTCGCATTGGTAATCGCGTAGAGATCGGTGCGTGTACCACGATCGACCGTGGTGCGTTAGATGATACCGTTATTGAAGACAACGTTATCATTGATAACCAAATGCAAATCGCACACAACGTTCACATCGGATATGGTTCTGCTCTTGCGGGTGGTACTATCATCGCAGGCAGCACGACGATAGGTAAGTACTGTATTATTGGTGGCGGCACTGTAATCAATGGTCACATTGAAATCACTGACGGCGTTACGATTACCGGTATGGGAATGGTAATGCGCAGCATCACTGAGAAAGGCATGTACTCTTCGGGTATTCCTTTACAGCCAAATAAAGATTGGCGTAAAACAGCAACGCGTGTTCATCGTATTGATGAAATGAACAAGCGTTTGAAAACCGTTGAAAAACTTATCGAGAAGAGCGCGGAATCATAATTCCAGCATTTCTAATAAAAGGCTCGCGTACAGCGAGTCTTTTTCGTTTATAATCTTTCTAATTAAATAAAGAATACATATAGGAATACGACTTTGACTACTGAACAGACAACGATGAACATTACTGAAATTCAGGAACTATTACCTCATCGCTACCCATTCTTAATGGTTGATCGTGTGACTAGCTTTGAAAAAGAAAAAACACTGACTGCAATTAAGAATGTTTCTGTTAACGAGCCTCAGTTTACTGGCCACTTCCCTCAACTTCCTGTATTTCCTGGTGTGTTGATCCTAGAAGCGATGGCGCAAGCAACAGGCCTTCTTGCATTTAAATCTTTCGGTGCACCTTCTGGTAACGAGCTTTACTACTTCGCAAGTGTTGATAAAGCGAAATTCCGTAAGCCAGTAGTACCTGGTGACCAGCTGGTTATCGAAGTTGAATTCCTAAAAGAGCGTCGTGGCATCGCGTCATTTAACGGCGTTGCGAAAGTTGACGGCGAAGTAGTATGTTCAGCTGAACTTAAATGTGCTCGTAGAGAGTTTTAATATGATTCATGAAACAGCAAAAATTCACCCGGCTGCAGTTATCGAAGGTGATGTGACGATTGGTGCAAACGTAACAGTTGGCCCTTTTACTTACATTGCTGGTAATGTAACCATTGGTGACGACACAGAAATCATGTCGCATGTTGTGATCAAAGGTCACACAACTATTGGTAAAGAAAACCGAATTTTCCCACATGCTGTGATTGGTGAAGAGAACCAAGACAAGAAGTACGGTGGCGAAGACACTACGGTTGTGATCGGCGACCGCAACGTGATTCGTGAAGCGGTTCAAATCCACCGTGGTACGGTTCAAGATAAAGCAACCACTGTGATTGGTGATGACAACCTGCTTTGTGTTAACGCTCACGTAGCGCACGACGTTATTGTTGGCAACCACACTCACATTGGTAACAATGCTATCTTAGGTGGTCACGTAACAGTTGGCGATTACGCTGGTGTTATGGCGCTTTCTGCGATTCACCCGTTCTGTTCAATCGGTGCTTACGCTTACATTGGTGGTTGTTCTGCCGTTGTTCAAGATGTACTTCCGTACGTACTTGCACAAGGTAACCATGCAGCACCATTCGGCCTTAACCTTGTAGGTCTGAAGCGTAACGGGTTCGAGAAACCAGAGATTCGTGCACTACAAAAAGCGTACAAAGAGCTTTACCGCTCTGGTAAAACACTAGAAGAAGCGAAAGCGGCTTTAGTTGAAATGGCAAAAGAGTTTGCTTCGGTAACTCCTATGTTAGAGATGCTAGAGAACTCTGAGCGCGGTATTATTCGTTAATACCAGGTGTGATTGATATAAAAAAGATCGCTACTTTCAAGGCGATCTTTTTTGTTTTAGGCGAGAAGGGAATTGGAAAACTATGGCACAGCTAGAAGCACAAACCAATAACTCAGGCTTTGTTTCCAACGAGCCACTGCGTGTAGGCATTATTGTCGGAGAACTCTCTGGCGATACCCTTGGCGAAGGCTTTATCAAAGCGATAAAAGCTCAGTACCCGAATGCAGAATTTGTTGGTATTGGCGGGCCAAAAATGAAAGCGCTAGGCTGTGAATCTTTGTTTGAGATGGAAGAACTTGCCGTAATGGGCCTTGTTGAAGTACTTGGTCGCTTGCCTCGTCTGCTAAAAGTAAAAGCAGAGCTGGTTAAATACTTTACTCAGAATCCACCAGATGTGTTCGTTGGTATTGATGCTCCTGACTTTAACTTGAGACTGGAGCTAGACCTTAAGAACGCAGGTATAAAAACGGTTCATTACGTTAGCCCTTCAGTATGGGCGTGGCGTCCAAAACGTATTTTTAAGATCGACAAAGCAACCGACCTGGTACTGGCGTTCTTACCATTTGAAAAAGCGTTCTACGACAAATACAACGTTGCCTGTGAATTTGTTGGTCATACACTGGCAGATGCCGTTCCACTCGAGCCAAATCAAGCGGAAGCGCGAGAACTGCTTAGCCTAGAGCAAGACAAGCAGTGGTTAGCGGTTCTACCGGGCAGTCGTGGTGGTGAAATGAAACTCATCGCGCAACCTTTCATTGAAACCTGTAAACGTATCAAACAAAAGCACCCAGACATCGGTTTCGTGGTGGCTGCTGTTAACGAAGCCCGCAAGCAACAATTTACCGAGATTTGGAAGGCGACAGCACCAGAATTAGATTTTGTTATTGTACAAGATACAGCTCGTAACGTGATCACTGCAGCGGACTCTGTACTATTGGCATCCGGCACGGTCGCTCTTGAGTGCATGCTGCTTAAGCGTCCAATGGTTGTGGGGTACAAGGTGAATAAGTTGACTGGCTACATTGTGAAGAAGCTGGCTATCACCGAGTTTGTGTCACTGCCGAATATTCTGGCAGGCGAAGAAATCGTCAAAGAGCACATCTTGGAAGAGTGCCATCCAGATTTCTTATTCCCTTCGGTTGATAAGATGCTAGCTGCCGATAACAGTGCATTGATTGAACGCTTTACTGAAATGCACCACTGGATCCGTAAAGATGCTGACAAACAAGCCGCCAATGCGGTGCTGAAATTGATCGGCCGAGAGTTTGTTGAATCATAACGTGCTAGTTTCAAAGGCACGGGCTTAAAAGTTACAAAGAGAATTGTCATGGCAGTAAAAGAGAAAAAAGAGCTTCCACCTTTCGAATACCCTCAAGGCTACCAGCTATTTGCTGGCGTCGATGAAGTAGGGCGTGGACCATTGGTTGGTGATGTAGTGACAGCTGCAGTTATCCTAGACCCGAATAATCCAATTGAAGGCCTGAACGACTCAAAGAAACTGTCTGAGAAAAAGCGCCTTGCCCTGCTTCCTGAAATTAAAGAAAAAGCATTGGCATGGTCTGTGGGCCGTTGTTCACCGCAAGAAATTGATGAACTCAATATTCTACAAGCGACTATGGTTGCGATGCAGCGTGCGATTGCTGGGTTAAGTGTTCAGCCTGATATGGCTTTGATTGATGGCAACCGTGTACCTGAATTGCCAATGGCCGGTATTGCAGTGGTTAAAGGAGATTTACGCGTCGCTGAAATCAGTGCCGCCTCTATTATCGCTAAAGTCGTCCGTGACCAAGAGATGGAAGAGCTTGATAAGCTTCATCCGGAGTTTGGTTTTGCTAAGCACAAAGGTTACCCGACCAAGGTGCATTTCGAGGCAATTGAAAAGCACGGTGTTACCGAGCACTACCGTAAGAGCTTTAAGCCAGTAAAACGTATTTTAGGCATTGATTAAGTGCTACACAGATAAGCGTTGATCTTCGAATAAATTTGCTTACTAGCAATAGAAAAAAATAGAATACACTCAGTTGTAATCCTAGGCTCCGGTCTAGAACTCAGGAAAAATAATGTCAGATCCAAAATTTGTTCACCTACGCGTACACAGTGACTTTTCTATGGTGGATGGCCTGTCTAAGGTGCCACCGTTAGTTAAGAAAGTCGCTGAAATGGGTATGCCCGCCCTAGCACTTACCGACTTCACTAACCTATGTGGTTTGGTGAAATTTTACGGTACTGCCCATGGGTGTGGGGTTAAACCAATTATTGGTGCTGATTTTTTGATGCAATCTCCAGAATTTGGAGATGAGCTGACGAAACTGACGGTTTTAGCGTCTGATAACAAAGGTTATAACAACCTTACCTTGCTGATTTCAAAAGCTTACTTGCGTGGTCACATACAGCATCAACCTGTGATCGATAAAGAGTGGTTAATCGAAAACGCTGAGGGGTTGATTATCTTATCTGGCGCCAAAGAAGGCGAGATCGGTAAGGCATTGCTGAAAGGTAACCGTGATCTGGTCGCGAGTAGTGTCGAGTTTTACAAAACTCACTTCCCCGATCGCTTTTACTTAGAGCTGATTCGTACCGGGCGTGCCGATGAAGAGTCTTACCTGCATTTCGCATTAGAGCTTGCTGAACAACAAGACTTACCGGTTGTGGCAACCAATGAAGTAGTGTTCTTAAACGAAGATTTGTTTGATGCCCATGAAATCCGCGTAGCGATCCACGATGGTTACACCATGGTCGATCCACGTCGCCCTAAAAACTACAGCGCACAACAGTATCTTCGTAGTGAAGAAGAGATGTGTGAGCTGTTCTCCGATATCCCAGAAGCGCTTGAAAACAGCGTAGAGATTGCTAAGCGTTGTAACGTTACTGTTCGTCTTGGTGAGTACTTCCTCCCTAACTTCCCAACCGAAGGTTTAGCGATTGAAGACTTCTTGATTAAAAAATCAGAAGAAGGCCTTGAGCGTCGTTTAGCTTTCCTTTTCCCTGATGAAAAAGAGCGAGCGGAGCGCCGCCCTGAATATGACGAGCGCCTAAAGGTTGAACTGGAAGTTGTTAACAACATGGGTTTCCCGGGCTACTTCTTGATCGTAATGGAGTTCATCCAGTGGTCTAAAGATAACGATGTGCCAGTAGGCCCAGGTCGTGGTTCGGGTGCTGGTTCATTGGTGGCGTACGCATTGGATATCACGGATCTCGATCCACTTGAATACGATCTACTGTTCGAACGTTTCTTGAACCCAGAACGTGTCTCGATGCCCGATTTCGATATCGACTTCTGTATGGATAAGCGTGACCAAGTAATTGATCACGTTGCTGAAATGTATGGTCGTGATGCGGTATCTCAGATCATCACCTTTGGTACCATGGCAGCAAAAGCGGTAATTCGTGACGTAGGCCGTGTACTTGGCCACCCGTTTGGCTTCGTGGACCGTATTTCTAAGCTTGTACCGCCAGATCCGGGGATGACACTAGAGAAAGCCTTCCTTGCTGAACCTGCATTACCAGAGCTTTACGATGGCGATGAGGAAGTTCGTGAACTGATCGATAAGTGTCGCATCCTTGAAGGTTGTACGCGAAACGCCGGTAAACACGCAGGTGGTGTTGTAATCTCACCAACTACGATCACGGACTTCGCACCTATCTATGCCGATGCTGAAGGTAATTTCCCAGTAACGCAATTCGATAAGAATGACGTTGAAACCGCTGGTTTGGTTAAGTTCGATTTCTTGGGTCTACGTACCCTGACCATCATCGACTGGGCGTTGGGCCTAGTAAACCCACGCTTAAAGAAGGAAGGCAAAGAGCCGGTTCGTATTGAATCGATCCCTCTGGATGACCAAGCGTCGTTCAACCTACTACAAAACTCTGAAACCACTGCGGTATTCCAGCTGGAATCACGTGGTATGAAAGACCTGATCAAACGTCTTCAGCCTGACTGTTTTGAAGATATCATCGCATTGGTAGCCTTGTTCCGCCCGGGCCCACTGCAATCAGGCATGGTAGATAACTTTATCGACCGTAAGCACGGTAGAGAAGCGGTCTCTTACCCAGATGAAACATGGCAACATGAATCGCTAAAAGATACGCTAGAGCCAACCTATGGCATCATCCTGTACCAAGAACAGGTAATGCAAATTGCACAGATCCTCGCGGGTTACACGCTGGGTGGCGCGGATATGCTGCGTCGTGCGATGGGTAAGAAAAAGCCAGAAGAGATGGCGAAACAGCGTGGTACCTTCAAAGAAGGTGCGGAAGCCAACGGTGTTGATGGCGAACTTGCCATGAAGATCTTTGACTTGGTAGAAAAGTTTGCGGGTTACGGCTTTAACAAATCGCACTCAGCCGCTTACGCATTGGTTTCTTACCAAACACTTTGGCTGAAAACACACTATCCTGCAGAGTTTATGGCCGCGGTAATGACGGCGGATATGGATAACACCGAGAAGGTTATCGGCCTTGTTGATGAGTGTTTCCGCATGAAGCTCAAACTGCTGCCGCCTGATATCAACTCAGGTCTCTACCGATTTAATGTTGATGACGACGGTGCGATCGTTTACGGCATCGGCGCGATTAAAGGGGTAGGTGAAGGCCCGATTGAAGCGATCATTGAAGCGCGAAATAAGGGCGGTTACTTCAAAGATTTATTCGACTTCTGTGCACGTATTGATTTAAAGAAAGTTAACAAGCGTGTTATCGAAAAGTTGATTCTATCGGGTGCGTTAGATAGATTAGGCCCTCACCGTGCAGCGATGATGGCTTCTCTGGCTGATGCAGTTAAAGCGGCAAGCCAATATCACCATGCAGAGTCGTTTGGGCAATCGGATATGTTTGGTGTATTGACGGATGCTCCGGAAGAAGTCGAGCACAAGTACACCCAAGTACCAAGGTGGCCTGAAAAGGTTTGGCTCGAAGGTGAACGTGAAACGCTAGGTTTGTACCTGACGGGTCACCCGGTTAACGCTTACATCAAAGAGTTAGCGAAATACACCAGCTGCCGTCTGAAAGATGCGACGCCAACACGCCGTGATCAATCATTAACCATTGCAGGTTTGGTGATTGCAGCTCGAGTAATGACCACCAAGCGTGGTACTCGAATTGGTTTGATGACCATCGACGATCGATCTGGGCGTATGGAAGTGATGTTGTTCTCAGATGCGCTCGATCGTTACGCAGAATTGCTCGAAAAAGACAAAATTGTGGTCGTTTCTGGACAGGTCAGCTTTGATGACTTCAACGGTGGGCTTAAAATGTCCGCGCGCGAGGTCATGGACTTAGGAAGCGCCCGTGAAAAATATGCTCGTGGGGTATCGATATCTATCGATGAATCCCAAATTAATGGTCAATTTTTTGAACGATTTAGTCAAATCTTAGAACCTTATAGAGCCGGAACGGTCCCAGTCAATGTATACTACCAGCGTGCCGACGCTAGAGCGCGGTTAACATTGGGCACAGAATGGCGCGTGACGCCAAGTGATACATTACTAGACGAATTAAAACAGCTGCTTGGAAATAGCCAAGTAGAACTCGAATTTAACTAAAATTTAGCTTCGCAAATGCAAAGCTGAATCAACAAGGATTCATAGATGAGCCTGAACTTTCTAGAATTTGAAAAGCCTATCGCTGAACTTGAAGCAAAAATCGAAGCGCTACGTGACGTTTCGCGTCACGGTGGTGACACAGCGGTAGATCTAGACAAAGAAATCGAACAACTAGAGAAAAAAAGCTTAGAGCTTAAACAGAAAATCTTTAGCGACTTAGGTGCATGGCAGGTAGCTCAACTTGCTCGTCATCCACAACGTCCTTACACAAAAGATTACCTGGAGCATGCATTCACTGAATTTGAAGAGATGGCGGGCGATCGCGCTTACGCTGACGACAAAGCAATCGTGGGTGGTATGGCTCGTCTAAATGGCCGTCCTGTTATGGTTATTGGTCACCAGAAAGGTCGTGAAACTAAAGAAAAAGTACTTCGCAACTTTGGTATGCCAAAGCCAGAAGGTTACCGTAAGGCACTTCGCCTAATGGAAACTGCTGAGCGTTTCAACATGCCTATCATTACTTTCATTGACACGGCTGGCGCATACCCAGGTGTTGGCGCAGAAGAACGTGGTCAGTCTGAAGCTATCGCTAAAAACCTTAAGGTTATGGCTGGTCTTTCTGTTCCAGTTATCTGTAACGTTGTTGGTGAAGGCGGTTCTGGTGGTGCACTAGCAATTGGTGTTGGTGACTACGTGAACATGCTTCAGTACTCTACCTACTCGGTAATCTCTCCAGAAGGTTGTGCTTCAATCCTATGGCGCGATTCAGATAAAGCACCACAAGCAGCTGAAGCGATGGGCCTAGTTGCTCCTCGTCTTAAAGAGCTTGAGCTTATCGACGAAATTATCCCTGAACCGCTAGGTGGCGCACACCGTGATCCAGTGCAAACCGCTCAGAACATGAAAGATCTTTTAGTTAAGCAACTAGAAGAGCTAGAGCAGTTTGATAACGAAACGCTTCTTGAGCGTCGTTACCAGCGTCTAATGAGCTACGGTTACTGCTAATAAGCTGCCTTATTCGAAGGCGGACTTTATGTAACAAGATGATGAAAGGGTTGGACTCAGTGCCAACCCTTTTTTATTATTTAAATATTACCTTTCAAACACTTTCTTGGTTCATTAAGCCTCATGACTCACTTAATCGAAACGTTTACCTCTGTATTTGACCAAAGCGCAATCAAGCCTCACCGGCTGGTGGTTGCCTTTAGTGGTGGGGTTGATTCACGAGTGCTTTTGGAGTTGGCTGCGCAATACACCCAAGATCATGGTATCGATTGTCAGGCAATCCATGTTCACCATGGCTTGAGTGAGAATGCGGACTACTGGGCTGAGCAATGCCAAGCATGGTGCGATGATTTGTCAGTGCCTTTGGTAGTGGAGCGTGTCTCACTGGATGTTCATAGTGGTGAAAGTATTGAAAAGCTCGCTCGAGACGCCAGATATAACGCCTTCAAATCGCATCTGCGACAAGGGGATGTGCTGGTTACTGGGCAACACGTCGATGATCAAGTCGAGACTTTTCTATTAGCGTTAAAGCGCGGCAGTGGTCCTAAAGGCCTCTCATCGATGGCGAAAGTGATGCCATTTTCAGGTGCTTATATTGTTCGTCCTATGCTGTCAGTGACCAGAGCAGAGATTGAAGCGTTCGCTCGCCGTATGGGGTTAACTTGGGTTGAAGATGAAAGTAATCAGGATGTGCGTTTCGACCGTAACTTTATTCGCCACCAAGTGACTCCGGTGCTGACCGAGCGTTGGCCCAGTTTTCGAGAGTCTGTCAGTCGCAGCGCTCAGCTCTGTGCCGAGCAAGAGATGTTGCTAGATGAGCTATTAGCTTCCCACTTGCAACAAGCCCTCGGTGATGACCAGAGCTTGAGCATAGAGGTTTTATCTGAGCAATCTGCTTTACTAAGAGCGCGCTTGTTGAGAATGTGGTTAGGTCATTGCCAGCAAGCGATGCCGAGCCAAAAGCAACTCCAGCTTATCTGGGAGGAAGTAGCGTGTGCTCAGCATGATGCTAATCCTAAACTGGTGTTAAACGACGTTGAAGTTAGGCGTTTTAATCAAAAACTCTATTTGGTTCGAGAGATTAAAGATCTATCGGGCTGGCAAGGTGATATTACTGTTGGCGGAAAGTTGCTTCTGCCTGATGGCTTGGGAGATGTAAGCTTACACGCTGGGGTATCTGAATCCGAACCTGGTCGTCGGGTACAAACGTTCAGTTTACCAGACCAAAACGCGGTATTACGTGTTACCTTTAATCCTGAAGGTTTATCGGCGCACCCAGTTGGGCGTGGACATAGCAGGAAGCTCAAGAAGCTGTTTCAAGAGTACCAAGTGCCTAGCTGGCTGAGGCGCAGAACGCCTATATTAATGGATGGTGATCGAGTGATCGCTGTTTTAGGATTATTCGTAGATAAAAACTACGATGGTCAAGATTGTGAAGCGCTTTGGAGCAACTAGAAAAAGTTTGTGTCACAATTCTATGTCACTTTAATAAAAATAATTAATGGAATATGCAATGAAGAAAATTACACTAGGATTAGTTCTTGGACTTGGACTATTGAGTGGTAACGCTCTGGCAGGTGATGTTGCTGCAGGACAAGCAAAAGCAGTAGTATGTGCAGCTTGTCACGGTGCTGACGGTATCGCAGTGATCCCGGGTTACCCAAACCTTAAAGGTCAAAACGAGCAATACATTGCTTCATCAATCAACGCATATAAGAACGGCCAGCGCACCGGCGGTTTGGCTGCTGTAATGCAGGCTCAAGCTTCAATGCTCAATGATGAAGATATTGCTAATTTAGCTGCTTACTACGCAAGCCTTAAGTAAACCCTTCTTAAAGCACAGATTAAACAATACGATGAATTTCGAGCCAGAGCTTTAAAGCCCTGGCTTTTTTCATTGAATGTTTACTATAGCTATCCGATAATGAGCCATTCGCACAGTTTAAGGGATGAACATGAAAAAGATTGAAGCCATTATCAAGCCATTCAAACTTGATGATGTACGTGAGGCGCTTGCAGAAGTGGGCATTACGGGTATGACGGTCTCTGAAGTTAAAGGTTTCGGACGCCAAAAGGGTCATACTGAGCTATACCGTGGCGCAGAGTACATGGTCGACTTTTTGCCTAAAGTTAAGTTAGAGATCGTTGTTACTGATGAAGTAGCAGACCAATGTGTTGATACCATTATCGAGACGGCTCAAACTGGTAAAATTGGCGACGGTAAGATCTTCATCACTGACGTTGAACGTGTGGTACGTATTCGTACTGGCGAAGAAGACGAAGACGCCGTATAAAAAACTATTACCCTAAAAGGAGCGTTTATCGCTCCTTTTTCATTTCTGGTAGGGTGCTTTATGTTCAAGAAAACCATCATAGTTATCACATTACTGATAACACTGGCTGTTGTTAGTTTTCACTTTATTTTCGTGATCCCAAATAAGCCCAATCTTATTACGTCTTCTCCAAATACCAGCAATGACATCTACAGTTGCTACCAAAACTCTGAACCTAAAGCGCTGGATGTGTCTGACGGCTTAAGCCTCACAGTATGGAATATTTATAAGCAAAATCGCAGTCATTGGCAGACGGAACTCAATAAGCTGACAGCGGGAAGCGATTTAGTATTGCTGCAAGAAGCCAGTATGACGGATGGACTTCGTCAGTGGGTAACGAGTGGCCAATGGGGAAGTACTCGAGTCAATGCGTTTGAGGCATTTGAAAAAAGTGCTGGTGTGCTCAACCTCGCGACTCATTTGCCTATCGAGGCTTGTGCTTATACTCATGAAGAGCCTTGGTTGCAGTTACCTAAGTCTGCTCTATGGTCCCGTTACAAGTTGAGCAATGGTGAGGAGTTGGCGGTGATCAACATTCATGCTGTGAACTTTACCTTTGGTACTGAAGATTATGAAGCTCAACTCAAGAGCTTAACCGACAATCTACAAAAGTATCGTGGGCCAGTTATTTTTGCTGGTGACTTTAATAGCTGGAGTGAGGCTCGTTTTACCGTATTGAAAGAGGCATTGGAAAAGGTAGGCTTGGCGGAGGTCGCTTTTGAGCCTGATAACCGCACTCAGTTCATAACGGGGTTAGTGCTAGACCATGTATTTTATCGTGGGCTAGAGGTAGAAAAAGCAAAAGCGCCCATGACGGACGCTTCTGATCATAATCCAATGTTAGTCACTTTTAAGGCTAAATAGCGTAAAGATAAGACTCAGTAACGGTTATCTACGAAACTAAAATGTAGATAGCCCAGATTAGGTAATAGCCAATCCACGGCAAGCCTGAAATTACCAGTGCTTGTCCACGCTCAAACTCTGTCCACGTTAATACCGCTGCGTAACCAAGTACGATGTACCAAGGCAGTAGCAGTGGTAAAGAGCTAGCAAATTGTGACCAATCACTTGTAAGCGGCAACTTGATTAAGCCGTTTAAGCTGTTCAAGTCAGCGGCGTAGTTCATCACATGACCGTGCTTTAGGATTAGACTTGCGTAGCTCGCAATATCACCTAAAACTGCAGGGAAGATGATAACTGATGCTGCTGCAAACCATCGCCAAAAGCTATGCTGATGTTGGCTTGGTTTGGTTGCAAGGTTAAACCAAAATGCCAAAAGAACGATAGTGAGCGTGCGGCTAAACACATCGCTGATAATTTCACTGGCAAGTAGAGTATTACTATCAAGTAACGCCAACTGGTCTGGGTTTGTTTGAGCTAATTGCTTAGATAGCTCAGCATTTAACCAAGCAAAATCTACATTCGAAAAATAAGCACCCCAAAATAAAAATGGGCTGAGCATTAATACGACGTAGGGTTGCCATCCCCAAGCACTTCGCTGATAAAGCGCTAAGAAACAAGCTGTTGGTGAACGGAATATATCCAACAGCATGACGAGTGGGTTACTTGACGGGTTCATACACTTACCTTAGTTACATCAACATACAGCTTGAGTTTTTGTCCTGGCTGTAAGTATTTCTTGTTCAGCAAAGTGTTCCATTTTACAACATCTGAACTTTTTACCTTGAACTTTGATGCAATACCGCTGACTGTGTCACCTGATCTTACGCTATAGAAGATAGTTCGGATGATGGCACCGTCAGAACCGTTCTTCCAAATGACCAACTCTTGACCAACTCGTAACGTGTCGCGTGGGCCCATACCGTTCCACTTCGCTAGTGACTGGTGAGATACCTTATTGGCACGCGCAATGGTCCATAAGCTGTCACCACTTTTTACTTTGTGGGTTAGCTTATATTGACCGCGACTCTTTGACTGTGTGCTTGCTAGGCGGTTAGAAGCGCTGAGTGCGTAAGTCTTATCGTCTTTGGTCGAGGTTGGGATCAGTAGATGTTGACCAATACGAATGTTGTTGTTGGTTAAACCGTTCGCTGAGCGAATCACTTTGCTGGTGGTGTTGTATTTGTTTGCCAGTACGCTGATGCTGTCGCCAGATTGAACCTTGTAACGTACTAGCTTCATGCCTTTGCCTTTGTTGGCCGTGACTTCTTTGTTGAATTTTTCAACTGAGTCTAGGGGAAGCAGTAATTGTTGGTGTTTTTCTGGTGCCGTCGCCCACTGGTTATAGGCAGGGTTATAGCCTTGCAGTTCTTTTACTGGAATGCCTGCGTAGTTAGCTGCGATTGCTAAATCCAGTTGCTCTTCTGGGTTAACTAGAGTTAGTACTGGCTTGTTTGGAATTGCAGGAATATCAATGCCGTACTTTTCTTGGTTGGCAATTACGTCTGCCAGTGCCAGCAGTTTAGGTACGTAGCTGCTAGTCTCTTTCGGCAGGTCTAGTGAGAAAAAGTCGATTGGTTTGCCAAGCTTCTTGTTCTTACGAATTGCGCTGTTTACACGACCACCACCACTGTTGTATGCCGCGATTGCGTGTTGCCAGTCGCCATCAAAACGTCTGTTTAGGTCGGTTAGAAAACCTAACGCAGCATCGGTTGAAGCGGCAACATCACGGCGGCCGTCGTACCAGAAGTTCTGCTCAAGTCCGTAGTCTTTACCCGTGCCAGCGAGGAATTGCCATAGACCAGCAGCACTGCCGTGAGAATAAGCAAATGCGTCGAACGAGCTTTCAACAACCGGCAGCAATGCCAGTTCTAAAGGTAGGTCTCTTTCTTCGATCTTGGTGGTGATCAAGTAAAGGAAAGGCTCAGCTCGCTTGGAGACGGTTTTTAGATGACTAGGGTGTTTTAGATACCAAGTTCGGTAGTAGTCGACCTTCTTTTGGTCTGGTACTTCCATTTCAAGTTGCATCGCAATACGTTTCCAAACATCTTCTTGTGTTTGTGGAGTAACGACAGGTGCTTCAACTTTTTGTTCTTCTTTGGTCGCTTCAGGTGAAACGTTCGCTTGAGAAACTTCTGTATGAGATGTGTTGGTTTGCTCGGAAGCTTGGTCTGGATTCTCTGACTGAGTTAATTGGCAACCAGATAGTAGTAATACCAAAGCCCAGCTGTACTTAACTCGCATGCTACAGCCTTTTTAATAAACGGCCGATGATAATACTTGCCACTCCCTATAAGTGACAAGTCTGTATTTGTTAAAATTCGTTCTTCCACGCACGTAAAGCGGTAAATACCGACAAAGGATCGGTCTGTTCAGTGCGATTAGATACTGATTTCACTACACTTGGTTCGGTGTAGCGCAAGAAAGGGTTCACAAACTTCTCTTGTCTCAAATTTGTGGGGATGGTCGACTTATTTTGTGCGCGAAGTCGGTTCACTTGGTCGCGATATTGCTGCAAATGTTGGTTATCTGGCTCAACTGCAAGTGCGAAAGCGATATTGGCTGCTGTGTACTCATGTGCACAATAGACTTCGGTTTCTTGAGGAAGCGCCGTAATCTTATTTAATGCATCAAACATCTGTTGCGGAGTGCCTTCCATGATGCGACCACAGCCCGCTGAGAACATTACATCGCCACAGAATAGCTTTGCATCACCAACGTAACCGATATGGCCCGCCGTGTGCCCGCTTAACCCAAGAACCAAGAATACTTCGCCAAACAACTCCAGTTGGTCTCCATCATCCACTGGGTGTGTCAATGTTGGGATAGGCTCATTCTTCGGGCCTACAACATCAACACCTGGGAATTGCCTAACTAACTCTGGAACGCCACCAATGTGATCGTGGTGGTGGTGCGTAATCAAGATTGCATCTAAAGTTAGCTCATGGTGTGCTAAGAACTCTAATACTGGAGCTGCATCGCCGGGGTCGACGACAGCACAACGGCGATCGCTATTTTCAATCAGCCAGATGTAATTGTCGTTAAATGCAGGTATGCTTTTGATATGTAACATTATTGGTTCTCCAGTCACTTTCAGTGCGACAGAATAAGTGAGACAGATTATTGATGAAGCCAGCACGTAGCAGAAAGAAGTTTGAGCGTCCTTACACTTGGGCACAATTGCACAATGGGGACTGGTTGAGAGAATCAATTCAAACTCGACTAGATGAGTGGTGTCCAAAGTTATTTGGTTACCATATGCTCAAGCTCGGCGGTCTCAGCAGTGAGATTTCTAGCTGCACATGCAACATTCAACATCAAGTAAACCTAGATATCCAGAACCCATTACATAATGTGATAGCGGATGGCTATAATTTGCCCTTTTTGGAGAAAAGTTTTGATGTTGTGGTACTGAGTCATCAATTAGATTATAGCAATGACCCACATCGGTTATTAAGAGAAGTCGACCGAGTGATGATGGACGATGGCTACATTATCATCACCGGCTTTAACCCATTCAGTGTCACAGGGCTTGCCAGTTTAATGCCTTGGCGTAAGAACAGTTTACCGTGGAGTGGGCGAATGTATACGCCAAGTCGTGTAAAAGACTGGTTGGGCGTTCTGAACTATGAAGTGATTCATTGTGATACTTATGCATTGTTCCCGATGAGTAAGTATCAAGCGATGTGGACCTGGCTTGAAAATGCTTTGGGAGGTTGCGCCTCATTTGCTGGAAGCCAATACTTTATTGTCGCTCGCAAGCGCACCTATCCACTTAAGCCTATTAAGCCACACTGGCACCTCAAACGACGCTTCTCTCCGGTCGGTGCAAGCTTTAGAACAGATACTCGCTGCACGTTGCATTCCATTCGTGCGCTGCGCCCGCTAAAAACAGAAAAAGCCGACTCGTAGTCGGCTTTTTGCTATCGGATATCTTTATCCGTTCCCAATATTAGCTTGGCTGATAGCCTGTGTCTTCTTGGGTTGGGTTTTCGGCAGCGGTACGCGCCAGCTCATCACACATTTCATTTTCTCGGTGACCTGCGTGTCCTTTCACCCAGCGCCAATCGACAGTGTGGCGTGCTGTCTCTTTATCGAGTTTTTGCCAAAGATCAGCGTTTTTTACCGGTTTTTTGTCGGCGGTTTTCCAGTCACGCTTTTTCCAGTTATGTATCCACTGAGTGATGCCTTGACGAACGTATTGGCTATCGGTGGTCAGAATCACAGAACACGGCTCTTTTAGGGTTTGCAGTGCAACAACAGCAGCGAGCATTTCCATGCGGTTGTTGGTCGTTAGGGTGTAGCCTTGCGCGAGCGTCTTCTCTACTTTCTTGTAGCGAAGTACGATGCCGTAGCCGCCAGGCCCTGGATTGCCTAAACAAGAACCATCAGTGAAAATTTCAACTTGTTTCGTCATGATTTGATACTATTACCTCAAGCACATTATCGGCATAGTCTGACACAGTTATCCTTATGAATACCAGTAGCACTCCAGAACAAACCGCGAACGAAAAAAACAGTTCGAATGAAAACAAGCGCATCGTCGTACTCGATACCGAAACAACCGGTATGAATACCGAAGGTGGTCCTCACTACATGGGTCACCGCATCGTTGAGATCGGTGCCGTAGAGATCATCAACCGTAAGTTAACTGGACGCCACTTCCACGTTTACATCAAGCCTGATCGCGCTATTCAAGAAGAGGCGATTGGCGTTCACGGTATTACTGATGAATTCTTGGTTGATAAGCCGGAATATCAAGACATCCACAAAGAGTTTCTCGACTTCATCAAAGGCGCTGAGCTGGTGGCTCACAACGCGCCCTTCGATACCGGCTTCATGGACTACGAGTTTGAGAAACTGGACCCTACTATCGGTAAGACAGAGGATTACTGTAAAGTTACCGATACCCTGGACATGGCGAAAAAGATATTCCCGGGTAAAAGAAACAACCTAGATATCTTATGTGAACGTTATGGCATCGATAACTCGCACCGTACCCTTCACGGCGCTTTGCTCGATGCGGAGATCCTAGCCGACGTCTACTTATTGATGACGGGCGGACAAACGTCACTGCAATTTAATGCTGGTCAGCAAGAAGGCGGCGTAGAAAGTATCCGAAGAGTAGAAAGTGGTCGAAAATCCCTAAAGGTTTTACGAGCAACGGCCGATGAAGTAGAAGCGCATCAAAGTCGTTTAGATCTCGTCGAGAAAAGCGGAAGCTGCCTCTGGCGTCAGTAGGGAGAAAGTATGTTAAGGGTATTGGCCACCGGTTGTTTGCTGCTGTTAAGCTTTAGCTTGCACGCGGCAACAGAATCCGTAATGAGTTTATTGGACAACCGATTCCGAGTTGATCCCAGCATAGAACAAATTACCTTTATAATTTATCGAGCCGATAACTCTAAACCTGTCGTCTTAGTTCGTCCTGATGGCAAGAAATACTACTCTTGGCGTAACGCTGATAATGTCCGTTGGTATGAAGAATCCTCAATGGACATTGTCTCTATTGATAAGCCGATGCCGGGCCCATGGCAAGCGGTAGGTAAGGTCTCTCCTAAGAACAATATCAAGCTACTGTCTCATCTTGTTTTGGATGCGAATGAATTTCCAAACAAGCTGTACCAGACAGAGCGTATTAAATTCACTGCCCGTCTCACCTCTGATGGTAAGCCCTTGGTGCTGCGTGATTTCCTTGATCGAGTGAAGCTCAAGGTGACGTTTACTAAATTTGTCGAAAACGAAGAATCTTTAATGAGAGAAGCGCGCCCAGTCCCTGTTGTGATGGGTGAATTTGCTGACGATGGCGTTGATCTTGATGAAAAAGCAGGGGACGGCGTCTTCACTGTATCTTTACCTATCGATATAGAGCCGGGCAAATACCGCGCGCGCATCACTTCCGGCAATGGCGTGTTTTTACGAGCGCAAGAACAAGAAATTTTGGTTTATCCGACACCTATCACCACCACCTTTATCCAGTCTCGCAAAGATGGCTTACCTCATACTATCGTGGTCTCTGGCGAGCAGGGAATGATAGAGCCGAGTTCGTTAGCGGTGCACGTTGAGCATAAAGCACCAGATGAATACGTGATGTACAAGCAAGGGCAAGCAGATGTCGATGCGATGAAGGTGCCTTTGGAGATCCCTTATAATGGTGAACTTGGGATTTATAACTGGTCTGGAATGGTTTATGCCACCGATGCTTCTAGCCAGCGCCCATTGACGTTCCCTATTTCCGAGCACTCTTACAGTGTGGTTCAAGATATTGATTTAGCGGAATCCCGCCGCCTGCAAGAAGAAGCGTTAGCCGAGCAAAAGCGTATCGCTACTGAGATGATGATACTCAAGAAGCGAGAAGAAGACAGACAACGCAGTATGATTATTATTGGGGTAGGTAACGTGGTTGCTATTCTATTGGGTCTACTGATTTGGTTTGTGGTTCGTAAAGTGACTGCCAAGAAGATAGCTCAACCAGAGATGCAACTTAAGTCTCCTAAGTAACCATCTGCTTGATTGAGTTATTTTGAGAGAGCTACTCAATCTCGCACTCGGAACATGTGACAGTTCATCATATCTAGAATAAAAAAACGGGACTCATAGGAGTCCCGTTTTGTTTTTATAGCTAAATCTAGGCTACGTTATCTATCGATTGGCCCGGATACTGGGGCTTTGCTGCTAGTTCCTCTGGCGAGAAGTCATCAACGTTGATGGTGTACAGTCGATGTTGCTCTGCACTCTCTAACAGTGCCGCTTCTTTCTCAGTCAGAATGCCTTTCTCAAGACCTAATTGAGCGACCAAATCCAGTCGTAGGAAGGCGCGTTTCTGATGCGTCTCTTTACAGACTTTGTCGAACAGAGGCTCAGCTTGAAGAATAACCTCCAATGCTTTCTCGATCTTACCTACGGCATTGTACTGAGTATCCGCTAAGTATTGACCACGGCCGATACGTGAGCGTGTTGCACTTGGTGTTTGTAGGATGTGTGCAACTTTGCTGTCCAGTTTGTCGTTTGGTGCGCGGCGAATACGGCCAAATGGCATCAATACAACACGTAGAAGGCGTCCAACCACTGGGTTAGGGAAGTTTGCTAAGAACTCATCAATTGCCACTTCAGTTTGACGCAAGCTGTCTTGCATACCCCAGTGTACTAGCGGTAGATCTTCTGCATTGCTGCCTTCGCTCTCAAAGCGTTTTAGTGTTGCAGAACCAAGGTAAAGTTGACTCAGGATATCACCTAGACGGGCAGATAGACGCTCTCTACGTTTCAGTGAGCCGCCTAATACAGCCATTGAAATGTCAGACAGTAGCGCTAGGTTAGCACTGTAACGGTTCAGCTGTTGGTAGTAGCGCTTTGTCTGCTTATCGGTGTTATTGGCAGGTGTTGGTGTGTCCGAACCACGGCCATCAGTTAAACCAAACCACAAACTACGAACTAGGTTACTTAGCGTAAAGCTAACGTGCCCTGCTAACGCTGAATCAAACTTGTCTAGAGCATCGCTACTTTCAGAGTAAGCCGCTTCCATTTCATTAAGTACGTAAGGGTGACAACGAATTGCACCTTGACCATAGATGATCATCGAACGAGTCAGAATATTTGCACCCTCAACGGTAATCGCAATCGGAGAGCCTTGGTAGCCACGAGCTAGGAAGTTAGATGGACCCAAGCAAATACCCTTACCACCTACGATGTCCATTGCATCGATGATGCTGCGTTGACCACGGTGCGTACAGTGATACTTAACGATTGCAGAGATAACCGAAGGTTTTTCACCAAGGTCAATACCAGCAACGGTCAGGTTACTTGCTGCATCCATGACATAAGCATTACCACCGAGGCGTGCTAGTGGCTCTTCAACCCCTTCCATGCGACCAATTGGTTGTTTGAATTGGCGACGGATACGAGCGTAAGCGCCCGTTGCAAGTGCCGCTGTTTTGATACCACCCGTTGAGTTTGATGGCAGGGTGATACCACGGCCAACTGACAGGCATTCAACCAGCATTCTCCAACCTTGGCCTGCCATTTTCTGACCACCAATAATGAAATCAATAGGAACGAAAATATCGTTACCTTGAGTTGGACCATTTTGGAAAGGAACGTTAAGCGGGAAGTGGCGGTTACCAATCTCCACACCTTTCAAATCGGTTGGGATAAGGGCACATGTGATGCCAAGGTCTTGTTGGTCACCCAGTAAGCCATCTGGGTCACGCAGTTTAAAGGCCAAGCCAAGTACGGTCGCAACTGGTGCGAGAGTGATGTAGCGCTTGTTCCAAGTTAGGCGCATGCCTAGAACTTCTTCACCTTGCCATTCGCCTTTACATACCACACCGTAGTCTGGGATAGAGCCAGCATCAGAGCCTGCTTCTGGGCTAGTTAGGGCAAAACAAGGGATCTCTTTACCTTCTGCCAAGCGTGGAAGGTAGTGGTTTCTTTGTTCTTCTGTGCCGTAGTGTTGCAACAGCTCACCTGGGCCTAACGAGTTAGGTACACCAACCGTTGATGAAAGGACGCTGGAAACGCCCGTCAGCTTCTGTAGAACCAAAGATTGAGCGTAAGCTGAGAATTCTAAACCGCCGTATTTTTTCTTGATGATCATGGCGAAGAACTTATGGTCTTTCAGGTATTGCCACACTTCTGGCGGTAAATCTGCAAGCTCATGGGTGACTTGGTAATCATTGACCATTTCACACACCGTGTTTACCGGGCCGTCTAGGAAGGCTTGTTCTGCTTCAGACAGTTTTGGATCAGCGATGTTTTGTAGCTTTTTCCATTCAGGCTTGCCTTTAAATAACTCTGCTTCCCACCAAACGGTGCCGGCTTCCAGTGCTTCTTTTTCTGTCTGAGACATTGCCGGTAGTACTTTCTTAAATACAGAAAGCGCTTTTTGGCTGATGAGAGTTTGACGAATGGCTGGGACAGCAAAAATAGCAACCGCTAATAGGTAACAAAGCCAGCCAGTAACCGCTACGTCACCGAATAGCGTTAAAGCTACCATCGTTCCAGTTAATGCGATTAATGCGCGTACCAAGTTAACTCTGTGGTAGAGACAGACACCTAAGATAGCTGTCATGCCGAGTAGGGAGAGCAATATGTTCATGATCGATTTCCTTTTCAGAGATCACTTATTGTTATTAAGTTTTAGGTAAGAGGTCTAACCAGTCAAGTGTAAACAAAATATTAAATATTTGTAAAACTCAAAGTTGGGTAAAAAGTGATCTGAGTAGAGTTAAAGTTCTAATTGTGAGAGGTTGGTGGCGATTATTTGGACGAATCGGCGATGACTGACTAATTAAGGTGGCAATCTTTGGGCTTAAGTGTCGACACTATTTCATGTTTGTGGGTAAACTCAGGTAAAAGAGGGAAAAAACCTCAGCTCTCATGTCGCGCACGTTAAGCTGCGTCATAAAAATAAGAGATAAGCCTTATGTACCAAGACCTAATCAAAAGTGAATTGAACGAAGCTGCTGACGTTCTTAACAAGTTTTTGAGTGATGACCATAACATTGCTCAAATTGAAGCGGCGGCAAAACTGATTGCTGACTCATTCAAACAAGAAGGTAAAGTGCTTTCTTGTGGTAACGGTGGCTCACACTGTGATGCAATGCACTTCGCAGAAGAGCTGACTGGCCGCTACCGTGAAAACCGCCCAGGCTACGCTGGTATTGCGATTTCAGACCCTAGCCACTTATCTTGTGTAAGTAATGACTTCGGCTACGACCACGTATTTTCTCGTTATGTAGAAGCGGTTGGCCGTAAAGGCGATGTGCTATTCGGTCTATCAACGTCTGGTAACTCAGGCAACATCCTAAAAGCCATTGAAGCAGCCCAAGCGAAAGGCATGAAGACTATCGCTCTGACTGGTAAAGATGGCGGTAAAATGGCAGGTTGCGCGGACATTGAAATCCGTGTACCACATTTTGGTTACGCAGACCGCATCCAAGAGATTCACATTAAGATCATCCATATTGTGATTCAGCTTGTCGAAAAAGAGATGGAATAACAGTTTTACAGACATATAGAGCCTAGGTTTGTGGCTCTATTGGTTTTAATAGGGAGTAGATTAAACCATGTGTGAATTGCTCGGTATGAGCGCGAATGTGCCAACGGATATTTGTTTTAGCTTCACTGGTCTTATGCAGCGCGGTGGCAATACTGGCCCACATCGTGATGGTTGGGGGATCACCTTTTATGAGGGCAAGGGCTTTCGTACCTTTAAAGATCCTAACCCTAGCTGTGAATCTAAGATAGCTGAATTGGTTCAAAACTACCCAATTAAAAGCCAAGCTGTTGTCAGCCACATCCGTCAAGCCAACCGTGGTGGTGTTAATCTAGAGAATACACACCCTTTCACTCGTGAGCTTTGGGGAAGATACTGGACCTTTGCTCACAATGGCCAACTATCAGATTACGATGACTTAGTGAGTGGGCGTTTTAGACCGGTTGGTGAAACTGACAGCGAGCGTTCATTCTGTTGGTTACTTAAGCAACTGGAAGAGCGTTTCCCTGAACCACCACAAGACATGGAAGGCATGTTCCGCTTCGTTGCAGAGTGTTGCGACAAGCTACGAGAGAAGGGCGTTTTCAACATGTTGTTGAGCGATGGCGAGTACGTAATGACATACTGTACCAACCATTTGTACTGGATTACGAGACGCGCGCCTTTTGGTAACGCGAGCTTGATCGATGAAGACGTCGAGATTAACTTCCAAGAAGAAACCACACCGAATGATGTGGTGACGGTAGTGGCTACTCAACCCCTCACTGGTAATGAAGAGTGGTTTAGAATGAAGCCGGGTGAATACGCCTTGTTCCATTCAGGTGAATTGATTGGCAATAATCACAAAGAGCTGGAAGATGTCGCTTATGCTCCTAAAAAGGTCGCAAGCCAAGCGCCTACTGAACCATTGAGCTAAACGTCTCATTACTTGATTCGATAAAAAAGGCCGTTAACTGCACTCGTCAGTTAACTGCCTTTTTGTATTTTCGATACTACTCTTCTGCGTAACCGTGTTTGCCTAGTACTTTTCCGTCTAACACCGCTTGTCCATCAACCATAGATAAACGGTCTTCTGCAAACCATTTACAAACCATCGGATAGATTGCGTGCTCTTGAGTGAGTACTCGCCCCGCCAGCAGCTCGGCATCATCGTCCTCAAACACAGGGACTTTGGCTTGTAAGATAACAGGACCACCGTCAAGCTCTTCTGTTACAAAATGCACACTCGTTCCGTGTTCTTTGTCTTTGGCATCAATTGCACGCTGGTGGGTATGTAAACCCGGGTATTTAGGCAACAGAGAAGGGTGGATATTGACCATTTTTCCTGCGTAATGACGAACAAATTCTGAACTCAAAATACGCATATAGCCTGCCAGTACGATTAAGTCTGGTTGATAGGCGTCGATCTGAATCATCAGCTCATGATCAAACTCTTCACGCGAGCCGAAATCTTTTGGATTCACTGAGCGTGCATCGACGCCAGCATTTTTTGCTCGTTCTAAGCCGAATGCTTCTGCCTTGTTTGAGAAGACAGCTTTGACTGAAGCATCAATCATATTGCTATCGCAAGCATCTAAGATCGCCTGCAAGTTACTGCCGCTTCCTGAAACTAACACAACGATATTTTTCTGAGACTGAGTGGTTTTCTGAGAGTGATTGTTTTTCATAAAGTGGGTCATATGATTGATTAACTGGAGTTTATACCAATCACAGTAAGTAAGTGCTCATAAATAGCGCAGGAAAAAGGCTTGAGAACAAGGCAGAGATTTTAGATAAGTAGTTATCCTACAATCAAAATTTCTAACGACGTGATCGAGCGTTTTAACAAGCTAGGATGACCAGTTACTTACTACGATTGGTATCTATATTACCTACATAAACTAAGGTTTTCTGCGGGCCAAATAGCAAAATGAGGACCATTAGGTCCTCATTGATTAACTAATTAAGTGAAGTGCTCACTTAGTTGATTTCAACTTGCTCTTCGCCTGCTTCCGCGTTCGCGATCTCACCGATAACCCAAGCGTTTTCACCTTCAGCTTTCAGTAGTTCAACAGCAGCGTTTGCTTGGTCTTTAGGTAGAGCAACCACAAGGCCTACACCACAGTTGAAAGTGCGGTACATTTCAAATGTTTCCACGTTGCCTTTCTCTTGTAGCCAGTTGAAGATAGCAGGCCATTCCCAGCTCTTACCATCAATCACTGCTTTAGTACCTTCAGGAAGTACGCGTGGGATGTTTTCCCAGAAACCACCACCAGTGATGTGCGAGATAGCATGAATGTCATGCTCAGCGATCATCTTAAGTGCTGATTTGATGTAAATCTTAGTTGGTTCTAGTAGGTGTTCACCGATAGTGCGACCTTCTAGCTCTTCATTCTTATCAGCACCAGAAACTTCTAGAACTTTACGAATTAGAGAATAACCGTTTGAGTGTGGACCACTTGAGCCAACAGCGATAAGTGCGTCGCCTGCAGCTACTTTAGTACCGTCGATGATGTCAGCTTTTTCTACAACGCCAACACAGAAGCCAGCAACATCGTAGTCGTCGCCTTCGTACATGCCCGGCATTTCAGCGGTTTCACCACCGATAAGTGCACAACCAGCTTGCACACAACCTTCAGCGATGCCAGAAACAACGTCTGCTGCTGTGTCTACATCTAGCTTACCTGTTGCGTAGTAGTCTAGGAAGAATAAAGGCTCACCACCTTGAACGATTAGGTCGTTCACACACATTGCCACTAGGTCGATACCAATGGTGTCGTGTTTTTTCAGATCCAAAGCAAGGCGAAGTTTAGTACCAACACCATCAGTACCTGAAACAAGTACTGGCTCTTTGTATTTCGTTGGAAGTTCACATAGGGCGCCAAAGCCACCAATACCGCCCATTACTTCAGGGCGACGAGTGCGTTTAACAGCACCTTTAATACGGTCTACTAGTGCATTACCTGCGTCGATATCAACACCAGCGTCTTTGTAGCTTAGAGAAGAAGTATTACCACTCACGGGATAGTCCTCGAACTTAAGTTGGATGTGAAAACGGCGCTATTCTAACAGGGCTTGAATATGAAGAGCAAACGTTTGCGCGGTTTTTTTTATTAGAATAAAGATTCTGAAATAACCACAGAGTTCGTGTATAATCTACAGGTTTGTTTAAATATTGCCGGAGTTGGAAATGAAAGTTGTTGAAGTGAAACACCCGCTAGTAAAACATAAAATTGGCCTGATGCGTGAAGGTGAGATTAGCACTAAGCGTTTTCGTGAGCTAGCGACAGAAGTGGGTAGCCTTCTAACATACGAAGCGACATCAGACTTTGAAACTGAGCGTGTAACTATTAATGGTTGGGACGGCCCAGTTGAAGTTGACCAAATTAAAGGTAAGAAAGTAACAGTAGTGCCAATCCTGCGTGCTGGTCTAGGCATGATGGACGGTGTTCTAGAGCACATCCCAAGTGCACGTATCAGCGTTGTTGGTATCTACCGTGACGAAGAAACACTTGAGCCAGTACCATACTTCAACAAGCTTGCATCTAACATCGATGAGCGTATCGCTCTAGTGGTAGACCCAATGCTTGCAACGGGTGGTTCTATGATCGCGACTATCGACCTAATGAAAGAGAAAGGTTGTAAGCACTTCAAGATTCTTGTTCTTGTAGCGGCTCCTGAGGGTATTGCGGCTCTAGAAAAAGCGCACCCAGATGTTGAACTTTACACTGCTGCAATCGATGAAAAGCTAAACGACAAGGGCTACATTGTTCCTGGTCTTGGCGATGCTGGTGATAAGATCTTCGGTACTAAGTAATTCGGTTTTTAGATTAAGTGGGTTCCGTTGTTGTAATTTAATGAATTCACTTAATTACACGTATTAATAAAAAGGGAGAGCATTCGATGCTCTCCCTTTTTTTATCTTCCAGTTTGTCGGCATCTAACCAGACTTAACTGTTAGTCGATTTGAGCCTTGTCTACCACAGTGTTGTCACCTAGCTCTTCAGGAAGTACTAGGTTAAGTAGAATCGCCACGATACCGCATAAGCTTACGCCCTGTAGGCTGAAGTCGCCGATACCAAAAGCCATTCCGCCAATACCGAATACTAGGGTAATACCCACAATCACAAGGTTACGTGATTTGTGTAGGTCAACGTTGTTTTTGATAAGAGTATTCAAGCCTACTGTTGCAATAGAACCAAACAGAAGAATCATGATTCCGCCCATTACCGGAACTGGAATAGTTTGTAGAAGCGCACCCAGTTTACCAACCAATGCAAGAACGATAGCGGTTACTGCAGCCCAAGTCATGATTACAGGGTTAAACGCTTTCGTTAGCATCACCGCGCCAGTTACTTCACTGTAAGTTGTGTTTGGTGGAGCGCCCAACATAGATGCTGCTATTGTTGCCACGCCGTCACCTGTTATTGTGCGGTGCAGGCCAGGTTTCTTAAGGTAGTCTTTACCCGTCACGTTAGAAATCGCCAGCATGTCACCTACGTGCTCAACGGCAGGTGCAATCGCAACAAACACCATGAAGAAGATAGCGTTGATGTTGAACTCAGGCATAGTGAAGTTTGGTAGTGCTAACCAAGATGCTTGCGCTACGGGTGCAAAGTCGACTGCGCCATAGAATAGACTCGTAATGTAACCTGCGATAATACCGCCGAAGATAGGCAGTAGCTTTAGGAAACCCTTCGAGAATACGCTGATGATGACGGTAACTAGCAGTGAAACCGATGAGATCCAAAGTGCTGCGTCTGCATCAACCAGTTGAACAGCGCCGTCACCTGTCTTACCTAAAGCCATGTTCACCGCAACTGGTGCCAAGCCTAAACCAATCACCATGATCACAGGGCCTACAACCACAGGTGGAAGCAGCTTATGAATAAAGCCAACGCCTCTCACTTTGATAAGAGCACCCATCAATACATACACAACACCTGCTGCCATTAGGCCACCCATGGTTGCACCAATACCCCAAGTTTGGATGCCAAACATGATAGGCGCGATGAATGCAAAAGAAGACGCTAAGAAGATTGGCACTGAACGGCGTGTAATAAGTTGGAATAAAAGGGTACCGATACCTGCGCCAAAGAGTGCAACGTTGGGATCAAGTCCTGTCAGTAGCGGCACGAGTACAAGTGCACCAAAAGCTACAAACAGCATTTGTGCACCTTGCAATGCATTTTTCATGATATGTCCTTAGATTGGTCGTTATATGAAAAGTGAAAAATAAAATTCGCGCGATTCTATCACTTAGCAATCGATTGCTACACAAAATAGATCAAATTTATTTATCATAGTGATGTTTTATATCGAACAAGGTCCGAAAATTCGGTTTATAAGTTAGCGCTTTATCATGGTCAGGTGATATTTTGTGGTTATTAAACACAGTGGGCGCTAACGACCTTGCCCCTCAATCCATAGTTGCTTATCATCAAGGCACAAGCATTGAATATTAGGATCAATATGCGCTACATAGCATTGTTGTTGATGGGACTATTAGCCTTCCCGAGTTACGCCTTAACTAAAGTCGATATCTTTAGTGCTGAAGTTGCGATTAACGCCGAAGACAAACAACCAGAACAAGTGGCAAGAAATACCGGTATGGAGCAGGTATTGATACGTGCGACTGGTCAAACTGACGTTGCTTCAAATGAGACCATCCAAAAGGCGATGCGTAAGAGTGCGCAGTACATGTCTCAAATGAGTTTTGGTGAGCGCAATGACCAATCAACATTGCGTATGCGTTTTAATGGTGCCCAAATCCGTTCTCTACTGACTCAAGCACAACTGCCGTACTGGCCTGAAACTCGCTCAAACATCTTGGTTTGGCTGGTGGAAGAAGACAGCTTCGATAAGAACATTGTGTGGGAGCACTCGAACTCACCACTTGCTGCTCAAATGCAAGCAAGTGCAAAAGATCGTGGTTTACCTCTGACTCTGCCAGTGGGTGACTTCGACGATATCACTGGTATCGCGACCTCAGATTTATGGGGCAGCTTTGTTTCACCAATTAGCAGAGCAAGTCAACGCTACCCAGTAGATGCAGTGTTAGTGATTAAAGCTCAATCTTCAGGGTTGCGTTGGACGCTGTACGACCAAAAACCAAGTCAGTTAACTAGCGCGCCAACGGCACCAATCACAGGTTCAGTGTCGGGTAACAGTGCAACGGCTTCGAAGAAGCTAGTTGACCAAATCAGTAACTACTACGCGGGTAAAAGCGCGGTGACGGTGGCGAGTGAGTCATCAGAGTCGATTTTAACTCAGTTTATTAGCTTGAATAATGCTCAAGACTTCTTCCAGCTAGAGAATGCACTTAAGCGTCTAAACTCGGTTGCTAGTCTAGATATTCTTAAGATTCAAAACAACGAAGTGACGTTCCGTATTCACTTGCTGTCGACTCAACAAGAGTTTGAGCAAGAAGTGGCAAGTATTCGCCAAGTTGTGAAGGTTGAAGGGTCTTACATCGAACCAGAAGTAAGCCCTGAATTTGAGACACAAGACAACACTATGTCTGTAGGTGATGATTCAACGGCTGTAGTTGATACTGAAGCAACAGCTACTGACGCGGATACTGATGTTCAAGTGATCAAAGGTAATGAAGTTGTTGGTGATGATACGCTAGCTGGCTCGGACGCTAACTCCGAAGGTGCGGGTAGCGAAGCGCTAGAAGCCGCAGCTCCACAGCATGCAAAGCCAAGCTTGGTATACGAGTGGAATCGTAGTTAGGTAATTGCTGACATTCATCGTCTATATGAAGAGTAAGTAGGCGAAGAGAAATAAAAAGAAAGCCCTGCTAGAGAAATCTCGCAGGGCTTTTTGTTTGTTCGATAATTGCTTGAGCTAGCTGATTGGGTATGTCGAATCCAACCTTATTGCTCGAACTTCGCTTTCTCTTTCTTTTCTACTTCAGAAAGGCGCTTAAGCTTGATGCCTAACTCTTTAGCGCGGAAACGGGTAAATAGGATATTTCCGGCGAAGCCAATCGTGGTCAGCAGTAGCTCAACAGCAGCTAATAAGCGTTCACCACCATCTACGTATAGGATGGTTAATGCGTGCAGGAAGTAGAGCATTAAGATGAAGTTTGCCCAAGCATGCGTATAAGGCTTGCCGATTAAAATGCCAGGTAATGGCAACAGTAACGGAACAGCCCAAACGATAGCGAGTGTGACATTGTCTAGGTGAGGATGCGGTGAAAGCGTCATCTGCCAAGCGACAACCCAACCTAACAGTAATAGGTTGCCTGCTAATGCTAGGTAGCGGAATAGCTTTGTCTTAGGAGACATCGCCTTCTCTGACATGTACATCATTGAGAGATTCCCTTCTGATTTATCGCGATGCGCGCGAGGCGTTTGCCTAGGTTCTGCGCCAACTCAATTTCTTCTTTGCTTAATGAAGCATTTTCGCCTGTGCTGCTTGCGCCATAGGGCGTACCACCGGTTTGAGTGGTATGCAATGCAGGCTCTGAGTAGGGGATACCTACCACTAACATTCCATGGTGAAGCAGTGGCAACATCATACTTTGCTGTGTTGTCTCTTGCCCACCATGCAGTGATGAAGAAGAGGTAAATACACAAGCTGGCTTATCGATAAGATCGCCATTGATCCACAATGATGTAGTGCTATCCCAAAAGTGCTTCATCGGCCCAGCCATGTTGCCGAACCAAACCGGACTACCAAGCGCCAAGCCATCACAAGAACGGAGATCTTGAAGTGTGGCGATTGGGTCTGTGGGTTGATAGCGAGAGTCTGGCTGCTCTTCTACGGTATATACATCGTTAACCGTTCTCAGCATAGCTTCACACTCAGGGATAGACTCCACCCCTCGTGCTATCTGCCTTGCGAGAGCTTGTGTGTTGCCGTGACGACTATAGTAGAGAACAAGAATGTTGATGCTCATAGCCGCTTACAGAATCTCTAGTACTTGCTCAGGTGGACGACCAATCTTGGCTTTGTTATTTGCCACAACTACTGGGCGTTCAAACAGTTTTGGATTCGCAGCCATGGCAGAAAATAGGTCTTCATCAGATACAGAAGCATCACCAAGGTTCGCTTCTTTGTAGTCTGTCTCTTTTGTGCGCATCATCTCGCGAACGCTGCTAAAACCAAGCTGAGTGAACAGTACTTTTAGCTGTTCAACAGTGAAAGGTGTGTCTAGGTACTTGATTACTTCAGGTTGTACGCCGTTTTTTTCAAGCAGTTCAAGCGTTTGACGGCTCTTTGAGCAGCGTGGGTTATGATAAATCACGACAGACATGGTTCTTCCTCATTATTATTTTTTATTTAATTTTCAGGAGAGGCCAGCTAATTGGCCTCTTCACTGTATACGTTGAGCTTTGTTCTTTTGGGATTTCCGCGTATTGCTCGGCTTATTGCAGTGCTAAGAAGCGCTCGCGCTGGATCATCAGTTGATCAATTCGAGCATCGTAGCGAGCTTGCTTCAAACTACCGAGTTCTGCGATTTGACTTGCTTGCGTGTAGTACTGAATTGCTTTGTTCCAGTTGGCTTGCAATGCCAAAATTTCAGCGCGAGCAGCAAGATCTTCATCACTGTTTCCAAGGCTCGTGTTCGCTTTTGAGAGCAGATACCAGCCATTGGTGTCATTCGGATTGTCATGCGTATAACGTTGTAATACGCGAATAGCCTCTGCAAAGTCTTCTTTTTCAATCAAGGCGTTTGCATAGTTGATAGTAAGAACTGGGTTGTTTGGCTGACGGACCAAAGCAGGCTTTAACTCCTTAATGGTAAGCTCAGGCTTTTCCTGTTCAATGTGAAGGTCGGAAATCGCATCCAAATAGAATAGGTTAGTCGGATCACTGGTAATCAGCTTGGTCAGTATAGTCTCAGCGTTATCAAATTTTTTAGAGTCGAGGTAAACCAACGCTTGTCCGTACTCTAACGAAGGGATGACCTCTTTTGGTGCCTTTTTCAATTGGCGAGAGAACCAGTCCAGTGAAGCTTCACTATTGATACCGGCATATCGAGCAACGATTCGGGCTCTTGCTAAGTGGTAATCTAAGGATGGAGCAAGCTTTAGCGGTGGATAACTGCGAGCGCGAGCACGAGAGTCGGTAATACGGTCTTCTGGTAATGGGTGAGTCAACAACATCGGTGGTGGTGTGCTGGCATAACGGTATTCATCAGCTAAACGGCTGAAGAAGCGTGGCATTGCGTTTACGTCAAATCCAGCCTTGGCGAGTGTGTTGATACCGAAGCGATCGGCTTCTTTCTCATTACTACGAGTGTAGTTGATTTGACTCTGCATGTTACCCGCGGTGGTTGCGGTTAAGGCCGCAATACCGGCTTCAGGTGCGGCAATCGCCAGTAATATGGAGCCGGCAAGCGCTGCAATAGTCGCAGGAGAGCGACGCGCTTGATCTTCCATAC
This sequence comes from Vibrio sp. IB15, assembly GCF_016406055.1. Classification (NCBI taxonomy): domain Bacteria; kingdom Pseudomonadati; phylum Pseudomonadota; class Gammaproteobacteria; order Vibrionales; family Vibrionaceae; genus Vibrio; species Vibrio sp. IB15. Next base: position 12,377 of record NZ_JAEFCE010000023.1, on the reverse strand, counting down.
TACGCGCTAAGTGACGCTGCGTAACGTGTGCGATTTCGTGCGCTAACACAGATGCAAGTTCACTTTCCGACTTTGCATGTAAGAAAAGACCCGAGTGCAGCGCAACATAACCGCCAAAGAAAGCGAAAGCGTTGATGTTGCGGTCACGGATCATAAAGAACTGAAAAGGGGTTTTTACGTCATTGGCATTCGCGACAAGGCGATGACCTAGTGTGTCGATATAAAGGTTTAGAACTGGATCATTGATGACAGGCTGGCTGCTTCTGATGATGCGCATGTACGCATCACCATAGATGAGTTCTTGATCGATAGTGAGTGTGCCGCCAGCCGCGGTGCCGATGTCCGGTAAATCCAAGCTGTTGGTGTTAGCCAACGTTGGGGTGCTTAATGTGGCTGCAATGCATAAGCAAGCAATTGAACGAGCGCGTTTAAACATATTAGTCAGTAATACTCCGTTTCTTCTGACAGTAAGACAAGGGCAATGCAAATTGGTTCTTTATCTGGTTTAACCTTTGTTAAGTGCGTGCGCTATCCTGAAGGAAGATGAATCAATGATGGCACGTTTTCAAAAACAGATTACAATATGCCCCTTATAATAAGCATCGAGCCCAAGAATGACACCTAATATTCTAGATTTACGCAAAGAGCGCTGCCCAATGGCGTTATTATTAGCCAAGCGTCACAGTGTAAAGTTAGAAGTAGGGCAATCTTTGTCAATTTATGTATCAGATAACAGTTCGATGAAAGATATTGTTACGTTTTTGTCTAAGCAAGCTTATGTTGTCATGACAGAGGTTTGTTCTAATTACCACCATCTCCTCGTCACTAAAAAGGAATCGCAGTCAGATGCTTGAAATGGTCAGTCGTTGGTATAAACGACGTTTCTCTGATCCACACGCTGTCAGTTTGGTTGCCATCATTCTATTCGGCTTTATTACTATCTACTTCTTTGGTCACCTGATCGCACCATTGTTGGTGGCGATTGTCTTGGCTTATTTGCTCGAGTGGCCAGTGACTCAACTTCAACGACTCGGTATTCCAAGGACGCCATCGGTGATGTTGGTGATCTTGATGTTCTTTAGCTTAATGCTTTTAGCGATATTCGGGTTAGTGCCAACCATTTGGGAGCAAGTGGGCAACCTGATCAATGATATTCCTAGTATGTATGGTAGCTTGCAGAAGTTCATTGCAACGATTCCAGAGCGTTACCCTGAGCTGGCCAACTTACAGATTGTTGAATCTGTGATGTCTAACGCGAAGAACAAGGCGTTAGGTATGGGGGAAAGTGTGGTGAAAGGCTCATTGGCGTCTCTGGTTAGCTTAGCGACGCTAGGTGTTTATCTTATCTTAGTTCCACTGCTTATTTTCTTCTTACTGAAAGACAAAGAAGAGATGATCAGAATGGCAAGTGGTGTGCTTCCTCGAAACCGTCGTTTAGCGACTAAAGTATGGGAAGAGATGAACGAACAAATCTCGAATTACATCCGAGGTAAGGTGCTAGAGATTTTAATCGTGGGTAGCGTCAGCTATGTTACTTTTGCGATTTTAGATCTTCGTTACTCTGTGTTGCTCGCGGTTGCTGTCGGTTTCTCGGTATTGATCCCATACATAGGTGCAGCGGCGGTAACCGTACCAGTTGCCATTGTTGGCTTGTTCCAGTGGGGGCTTGAGCCTCAATTCTACTGGCTGTTATTGGCTTACGGCATCATTCAAGCCCTAGATGGTAACGTGTTAGTGCCGGTTCTGTTCTCTGAAGCTGTGAATCTACACCCTGTTGCGATTATTGTGGCGGTGTTAGTGTTTGGTGGGCTTTGGGGATTCTGGGGCGTGTTTTTCGCAATTCCACTGGCAACCTTAGTGAAGGCGGTTTGGAATGCTTTACCTAGCCATGCATTAGATGATGACCCTGTGCATCATCATTAACGAAAAATGAATGACAAAAAGGCGACTATCGATGATAGTCGCCTTTTTAATTTGTCTTGATTAGTAGTGAGTCTAGTTAGCTCACCTCAACAAGCATTAAGCTTCTTGGTTGAAGTACTCTAGAACCACTTCGTGGTGAGTTTTTGTCTTGAACTTGTTGAAGACGTGCTCAATCTGACCTTCTTCGTCAATTAGGAAGCTAATACGGTGTAGACCATCGTAAACCTTACCCATGAACTTCTTCTCACCCCAAACACCGAACTGCTCAGCAACACTGTGGTCTTCGTCAGATAGTAGTGTGAAGTTGAGAGACTTCTTCTCAATGAAGTTAGGTAGGCGTTTCACTGGGTCGATGCTAACACCCAGAACAACCACGTTCAGTGCATCTAGCTCAGCTTTGATGTCACGCAGACCTTCTGCTTGAACGATACAACCCGGAGTCATTGCTTTTGGGTAGAAGTAGAAAAGTACTTTTTTACCCTTGAAGTCACCAAGAGATACGATATTGCCATCTTGATCTGGAAGAGAAAAAGCAGGTGCTGGAACACCAGCCGTTAGCGTATTCATGATATTTCCTTTTTAAAGACTGTTTTTAATAAAGTTGAGCGAGCCTTGGACTGATAGGCTCTGACACAGCGAGTTGAATTCTTCTTGTAGCTGCATCAAATTACATTCTGACTGCACAGAAGCGGTAATAGAGATATGGAATTGGTCGTTATCGAGCTGGACCTTAGATTTATTGATCGTTTGTGCGCTCAGTGAGTCGAGGCCGATGTCTCGGTCTGCAAAGAACTGTGTGAACTGCTCGGTCAGGCCGAGTTTGTCATCTGACTCAACGAACACTTCTAGCGTGTAGGAGTTCTCTACCACATCGTGCGGAGAGGTGCGCTTCATAATCGTAATCAAGTCGTGCTCTTGGCCAAGCAAGGGCAGGGTGGTTTCAACACGGGTGATGTTGTTTGCTTTACCAGACAGTAGCATGATAAGCGTAAATTCTTCGCCAAACAGGGCGATACGGCTATCAATAATGTTACAGCCTGATTGGGTGACCAAGTGGACCACTTGGTTACAAACACCTGGGCGATCTGTGCCCACAGCTGTGATTACTAGATGTTGAGTCATAAAATCACGTCTCTATATATTCCATTGATTCATGCATGTTAGCACAGTTAGCAGGAGGAATAAGCGTGCGAGCGGGGCTTTTTATGACTCATCTTGCGTCTAACTGGCAACAAATGATAAGAATATCTAAAACGCGGAAACGCAAGTTTGTCGAGTGGCTGCACAGCTTACCTGATACTGACATCGACGGGTTTGCTATCCGTTAGATTGAGCTCAGGTTATCCAAATTTTAGGCTGAACGGCGTCATAAGCCGTTTTACCTCAAACATACGACAATATTTCATACCGATGTTGCCGCTAAGCCACTTTAATGTCTTGTGTTTATTGATTGGCTTACAGTAACATGCAAAAAGAATAAATTAAGGGAGATAGACATGTTTTCAGGAAGTATCGTTGCGCTAGTTACGCCATTTAACGCAGATGGCGAAGTGGATTTCGACAGCCTTAAAAAGTTAGTTGAGCACCATGTTGCTGCAGGTAGTGATGGTCTGGTTGCGGTTGGCACAACAGGTGAGTCGTCAACACTCACAATTGAAGAGCATGTCAAAGTCGTCAATAAGATCGTTGAATTTGCTGATGGTCGTATCCCAGTTATCGCAGGTACAGGCGCTAATGCTACGCACGAGTCAGTGCTATTCAGTCGTTTATTGAACGGTTCTGGTATTGCGGGTTGCCTGAGCGTAACGCCTTACTACAACAAACCGACTCAAGAAGGTTTGTACCAACACTACAAAGCGATTGCTGAAGTAAGTGACGTTCCTCAAATCCTATACAATGTACCGGGTCGTACTGCTGTAGACCTATTACCAGAGACAGTTGCTCGCCTTTCTGAGATCGAAAACATTGTTGCACTTAAAGATGCGACGGGTGATCTCGACAGAATTGCAATTCACCGTGAACTTTGTGGCGAAGATTTTATCTTACTAAGTGGTGATGACTTAACAGGCCTAGAATTTGTTAAGCGTGGTGGCGATGGTGTGATTTCTGTAACGAATAACGTTGCAGCGGCTGATATGGCTACTATGTTCAAACTTGCGAAAGAAGGTAAGTTTGAAGAAGCAGAAGCGATCAATGAGCGCTTGATGCCTCTACATAAGAATTTGTTCGTTGAGTCTAACCCTATTCCCGTAAAATGGGCGGTTCATAAAATGGGTCTGATTGCTGAAGGTGGCTTACGCTTACCTCTGACTGAACTGTCGGAACCAGCTCAACCTGTTGTTGCTCAAGCAATGACTGAAGCGTGTATTTACTAAAAACGTATGAAGTGATGCCGAAGCGAACCTTCGGCATTTAGGAGTATAAATGAAGTATTCTCACCAGCTAGTGATTGGGTCACTGGCTGTTTTCGTTCTTACAGCATGTTCTGGCAGCCCGACTCAACGTCGTCAAGCCAAAGATGATTTCGAATACTTAGAAACACCTGAGTTTTCACAATGGCAGCTGCCTGAAGATGCTCAGCCTCAGTTCTACCCCAATTTTGACATCCCGAGCGGTGACTTCACTGGTGGTGTCGGCCCTGCCGTGGATATTCGTCCACCACAACAGGTTCTTGAGTTGATCCCTGGTGCTCGTGCTGAGCGTCAAAACGGTGAAGTAACGTTATGGTTGCTTCGTGCAGAAGAAGCAGACCGTGTATGGCAAACGGCTGTCGACATGTTGGCTCAACGTGGTATTGGTATTCGTGAACAGTCTGAGAACGAGATTGAGACCGATTGGGTTACTTGGGTTTCTGAAGACGAAGACGTAGAGATCGGCAGCCGCTACTCTATCTCTCGTTTCCAAGCGAATAACCGTCATGGCTTCAAGATTAACCTTATTGATTGGCGTGAAGGCAACAAAGAGAAACCAGTTACGGCAACCAACAAAGAGCGTTACAACGCTTTCCTAACCAATTTAGTGATGGCTAAGTACGATGAAAACCTTCGTGCTGAAGCGGCTCTGAAAGCACAAGAGCTAGTGAAGCGCATTCCTATCTCGATGGGCTCTGACCGCAGTGGTTTCCCTGTGATTATTGCTCGTACGCCATACAACGTATTCTGGCAGCGTCTGCCGACCTTGTTGCCGGCGATGGGCTTTGAGCTTGAAGAGCGTAACCAATCTCAGGGTACGGTTAAAGCTAAGTACGCAGCGCCAGATGATAAGTTCTGGGAAGAGGTTGGTTTACAGCCTGTTGATCTAGCGCCAGGTACATACAACTTCCTATTTGGTGACCTTGGTAACCGTACGTCAATTAACGTGACGGACGCATCAGGTAAGCCAGTAGAAGAAGAGCTACTTAAGTCACTGGTTCCTGTTCTAGCACACGTTGCAGACCAAACCAAAGATGATAAAGCGGCGGAAGCTGAGTAAGCAAACCTTGATAGGTTAAAGGGCCTCGGAAAATAGGCCCTTTTAGTTCAGCCAATGTTTCAGTGTAAACAAATAAAAAGAGGACACATTGTGTCCTCTTTTTTGTGTTCGTTTGACCGTAAGATTAGCTACCTTTGGTCTCTTTCGATTGAGTTTTCTCTTGGTTCTGCTTATCTAGACGATTGAGCTTGTCCAAGTTGCTCTCTCGTTTGCTACGGCTTGTTTTGCCAAGATCCGTATTAGCGGTCTGTTTTAGAGCTGCGATGTTACCTACCACAACGCTAATCACGATGATGATGATAACCCAAGGGTTTGTAAGCCACTCTAACATAAGCGCTCCTAATGGCTGATGTTTGCTATGAAGCGCGCATAGATATCGTCTAGCTGCTCCATAATAATCTCATACCCTAATACTGGCTTAGATTTGAGCTGCTTGCCAAGTAAAGTCGGGGATAACTGTGATAAACACAGCTCCGAAACGCTACGATGGCTAATATGCCAAGGTTCTATCGCCACACCGCCAAGGTCTTGGCTATACGGGAAAAAGAACCCAAATTGTGCAGCATTCGCAGAGAGCCATTGATAAAACGCTTGCTGGTGGCCGGTAAGGTATTCCCATGGCTCTAGTTGTAGCTGTGTGTCTTCAGGGAGGTGATTACGAGCAAACACATCGAAGTCACAACCCCAATGGTGGCGACTCGCTCCAGGAAGCGCAGACCATCTCAGAATCGCCGACAGCTTTTGATGTTCAGTCAGTGTTGAAGCATCAAGTGGTTGGCTATCAGAGTTTAAGATCGGGGCTTCACCAGAAAACTTACGGTTCCATATCAGCGATTGCCTTTCATAGTCACGAAAGCCACTGGCGATCTCCATTTTAAAGCCAGCAAGCTGAGCAGCCTCAATCAAACTGTTTAGGTCATCGATAACGTCACTGTGTACCAAGAAGGTCTTAGTACCAATTAGTGTCGGTGCCAGATGAGAATCTGATTGTCCGGTAAGCTGCTCTGGTGTCATAACGCGTCTCTAATGTTTGGAAGTGATACTTCGCTAGGAAAGATCTATTTAGCGAACAAGTTCACCAACGTTCTTTCGTACATGTCAGTTAGCTTCTCTAAATCCGCCACTTTCACGCATTCGTTAACCTTGTGAATGGTCGCGTTTACTGGGCCAAGTTCAACCACCTGTCCGCCCATACGTGCAATGAAGCGACCATCAGATGTACCGCCAGTTGTCAGCAGCGCTGGTTTCACATCATTGACGTGACCAACAGCATCAACAATCGCATCAAGCAGTGAGCCTGCGTCTGTTAGGAACGGGTCGCCGTTGAAGGTCCACTTAAGATCGTATTCGAAATCGTATTTATCGAGCGTTGTTGTCACGCGCTCAACGATAACGTCATTGCTTAATTCAGTACTAAAACGCAGGTTAAACTGAACATTAAACTCACCTGGAATCACGTTAGACGCGCCAGTACCTGCACTCACATTCGGGATCTGGAAACTGGTTGGTGGGAAGTAGTCATTACCTTGGTCCCATTCAGTCGTCGCTAGCTCGTGAATTGCCAGCAGAGAGCTGTGTACCGGGTTATTTGCTAGGTGAGGGTAGGCAACATGACCTTGTGTACCTTTAATGGTTAGATCGCCTGTGATAGAGCCGCGACGGCCGTTCTTCACCACATCGCCCACAAACTCAGTGCTTGATGGCTCACCAACAATACACATGTCAATGTTCTCACCACGTGCCATCAGAGCTTCAACAACACGTACTGTACCGTTGATGAAAGGGCCTTCTTCATCAGAGGTGATAAGGAAGCCGATTGAACCAGAGTGGTCTGGGTACTTTTCAATAAATTGCTCTACGGCAACAATCATTGAAGCCAGAGAACCTTTCATGTCTGCCGCACCACGGCCGTGTAAGTAGCCATCAACGATCGTTGGTTCAAATGGTTTGTTGTTCCATTGTTCGATTGGGCCAGCTGGAACCACGTCGGTGTGACCTGCGAAAGCAAATAGAGGTGCTTCGGTACCACGACGAGCCCAGAAGTTCGTCGTATCTTCAAATACCATCACTTCGATTTCAAATCCGAGTGATTTTAATCGATTAATCATCAGCTCTTGGCAGCCCGCATCTTCAGGGGTTACCGATTGACGGCTAATGAGGTCTTTTGCCAGAGCCAGAGTTGGGCTATCTGTCATCCTTGAATTCCTTGTTTAAATAAAACGTCGAGTCATTAATTTCAGGCGTTGAACAGAGCACGCTCTACGCCTTGTTATCTGTTCTAATATTGCTTATTGCGCAAGTTGTTGATTATAAAAGTGACTGATCACGCAAAAATAGCCGCGTACTGGTCAGCTTTAAAGCCGATGTGAAGTTTGCCATCGACTTTTAAAATAGGGCGCTTGATCATCGCTGGTTGTTCAACAAGCAGAGTGATTGCCGTTTGCTCTGTTAACGTGTCTTTTTGCTCTTGAGAAAGCTGACGATAAGTCGTGCCACGTTTGTTTAGTACAAGTTCCCAACCAAGCTCTGAACAGAAGCTTGTTACCAACTCTTCAGTGATGCCTTGTTTGCGATAATCGTGAAATTCGAACTCGATACCTTCAGCTTCGAGCCATTTCTTTGCTTTTTTAATCGTGTCGCAATTTGGGATACCAAACATTGTGATAGTCATTATTGTTCCTCTGGGTGATTTTCTTTCATTGTTATGAGTTGAATCCTATCAGGAAGCGGCAATTCAGACAAAATAGAGTGAGGAATATTTCATTGAGCGAAAAAAAACAGTAAGAAAATGTCACTATTGGAGACTTATTGATCAGCCTCAACATGTTGTCAGCGAAAAAAGAAATAATTGAGTTGTACATATATAGGAGGTGTCAATGGAGTTGAGTCCTGTTTTTGCAAGGCGGCTATATTTAGCATTGTTAGTTGAAAGCATTGATAGGCCAAATGTGCCTAAACTCATCGAAAAAACGGGTTGGCCTCGTCGTACTATTCAAGATGTACTCAAGGCGTTACCGGGGATCGGTATCGAACTTATGTTTGTTCAAGATGGGCGACGTCATAATGATGGCTATTACCAGTTATCCGACTGGGGACCATTTGACAGTCAGTGGGTTCTCGAACGAAAAAGCGATATAGCAACAAGCCTTGGATTTAGCGTATAAGCCAGCGAAAGCTGGCTTTCTTTTTTGTATGGCACGCAGTAGAGCTGTTGGTTACTCGCAAAGATAAGCAGTGCCTAACATGGTAACCGAAGTGGCAAAATCTTGAGGTAAGGTAAAGATGACTGTGTTTGCACCAAGCTCAATGGTATTGGTTTTGAGTTCGTTCATCGCACCCTGAATCAAGGTGTCATTCGGGTAGAATAGGTAGCTGTACCAATGGCCTTCGCTACCAGTGACTTCCCCTTTGTACGCGCACTTGCTGATATCAATCAGTCCATGATAATCCATTTGTACTTGGTCAGCTTCGCTATGCGGGACTGTCGTCGGTGTCGTACACCCCAACAACATGCCGCTCACGGCTAATGCCATCCATTCCTTTTTCATACGTCTATCCTGTTATTGCATCAAATAAATCGCAAAACCTACCCAGCTCGCGAACAATAGTATCCACGGTAACTTACTTGAGTGATTTGATGTCGCTTCAACACTCGATGTTGCATTGCGCTCTTGTTCTATCGCCGCTTGTTGAGTTTGCTTCTCTTTTTGTACACGTTTTTTGGCTTTATCAGCTTGACGGTTGCGTTCCTTTTGCTGCTTCTTGTAAAGCGCGATGCCTTTCTCAATACCTTGGGCAATTAATTTGGTTTGTTCTTTGGTTTGGGCTGGCTTTTGAGTCGCTTTGGCTATCTTCAGTGCTTCTTGTTGTGATTCAACAGAGGGTGTATTAGTTTTCTTTTTCATGCTGAGTTCGATAATTAAAACGGATTAGCTAATAAGATAACGCAAACCTAGTTAAGTATGAATGATTTGCGTTAAAGTGTTGGTTTGAAAACAAGTGAAAGTGAGATTTGTGCGGTACTCCATAGAACAATACGACAAGCACGGCTTCTTAAAAGCACCCATCTTATTATGGTTAGGTTGGCTGTTTCTTGCGAAAGCTCTCGTCGTTTTCATCGTTGCAGGTGCAAGTAGAGAATCGGGAACTGATATTCTCGAGATCATCTACCCAGATCATCATATGTTTTATGTAGGGATCGCTTTGAGTGTCCCTAGCTTGATACTGATGTGGTTATTTGGGCTAAGATCTCCAGATAGAAAGCGCCTCAATAAAGTGGTGTCTTGGGGGCGTTGGGCCACTATGGCTGCTATTGTGGGGCAGGGTTCCCATACAATTTATTTAATCTATTTGGATAACGGTTGGTTCCGTTGGTCAAATGGTCTCACCCTATTGTTGCTGCTGTGGTTTGCGCTTTATCTAACCAATAGCTATACAGCACGGGATTGCTTTAAAGTGGTTGAGCACGAAGACTGATTCTCATCAAAACATTTGTCCCATTCACCATTATACTTAGAAGCTAAAACTGGAAGGAATAATCTATGCTTAATGTCTCAAATGAGCAGCCTAACGTTCAAAGTGCTATTTTGCCTGAAGCTGGGCCTTTCGCTCTTTACGTTCAACTTAAAGTGAATGCTAACACTGCTAATGTACTAGCTGAAATTCAAAAGATTCCAGCGCTAATCGAAGAGCTGAATCAGACTCAGCCAGATGCAAACCTAACGGCTTCGGTTGCATTCTCTAAAGCGTTTTGGGATAAGTTCGAGCAGGCAGCTCCCTCTGATCTAATTGATTTCCCTGCGCTTGGTGAAGGTGATGTTACAGCACCTAGCACGCCAGCAGATGTGTTGATTCACTGCCATTCAAACCGACACGATCTGCACTTCTTCATCTTACGTAAATTGCTATCTGAAGTAGCAGCAGACGTTGAAGTGGTTGATGAAACTTACGGTTACCGCTTCCTAGACTCTCGTGACATGACGGACTTCGTTGATGGTACTGAAAACCCGAAAGACGCACAACGCGCTGAAGTCGCGATTGTTCCTGAAGGTGAATTTGCGGGTGGTAGCTACGTGATGGTGCAGCGCTTTGTTCATAACCTTCCAGCTTGGAACCGATTGAATGTATCGGCGCAGGAAAAAGTGGTTGGTCGTACTAAGCCTGATTCAATCGAGCTCGATGATGTTCCAGCAGCGTCTCACGTTGGTCGTGTAGATATTAAAGAAGAAGGCAAAGGCCTTAAGATCGTTCGTCACAGCTTACCTTACGGCACAGCAACGGGTGATCACGGCCTACTGTTTATTGCTTACTGTAACGTGCGCCATAACTTCGACGCGATGCTAGAGAGCATGTACGGCGTAACTGATGGTAAAACAGACCAACTGCTTCGCTTTACTAAAGCGGTGACTGGCGCGTATTACTTTGCTCCTTCAACTGAGATGTTGAGTGCATTAACGATTAAGTAAGTCGTCTCAAAAAGAATAAACAAAGGGAGCCTCAGGGCTCCTTTTTTATTAAAGCTTTATATGAATTGGTCGATATAAGAGCAATCGTGAGTTTTATTCCTCTTTTTGTAAGCGAAGGTCTATGGCTATAACTGTTAATACCAATGTCTCAGCGCTGGTGGCCCAGAGAAACCTCTCTAATGCCAATAACATGCTGAACCAATCTTTGGAGCGCTTGGCTTCAGGGAGTCGTATTAACAGCGCTAAAGACGACGCTGCTGGCCTACAAATCTCCAACCGCTTGGAAGCGCAGATGAGTGGTATTGATGTCGCTGTGCGTAATGCGAATGATGGTATATCTATCATGCAAACCGCTGAAGGTGCGATGAATGAAACCACCAATATCATGCAGCGCATGCGCGACTTGTCTCTACAAGCAAGCAACGGTTCAAATAGCCAGTCCGAAAGAACGGCGATTCAAGAAGAGATTACCGCCTTAAACGATGAGCTGAATCGTATTGCAGAGACCACTTCTTTTGGTGGCAAAAAACTTCTCAATGGTAACTTTGGTAGTACGTCATTTCAGATTGGTGGTAGCTCTGGCGAGGCGGTACAAATCGGCCTCAAAAGTATGCGTACCGATGACATCAACATGGGTGGTTTTAGTTATGTCGCTAATGGCATGGCCAATGACTCGTGGGCAGTGAAATCAAATCAGAATGATATGACGATGTCGTTTACCGATCGTTTTGGTCAGCCTCAAGAGATCATCATTAATGCGAAAGTCGGCGATGACATTGAAGAGTTGGCGACCTACATAAATGGTCAAACGGATCTGGTCTCAGCTTCGGTTAATGATGATGGGCAGCTTCAAATCTACATGTCTGGTGAAGATACCTCTGGCACTATCTCTTTCTCTGGTTCACTCGCGAGTGAACTGTCGATGTCGGCGGGTTACTATGAGTCGGTGAATGACATCAATGTGACGGATGTGGGTGGTGCGCAGCGTGCTGTTTCTATTTTAGATACCGCGATGAAGTACGTGGATAGCCATCGCTCTGAATTAGGCGCAATGCAAAACCGCTTCGACCACGCCATTAACAACCTTGAAAATGTTCATGAAAACTTGGCGACCTCAAACAGTCGAATCAAAGATACCGATTACGCCAAGGAAACGACTCAGATGCTAAAGCAGCAAATTCTGCAGCAAGTTAGCACCACTATTCTGGCTCAAGCGAAGCAAGCACCTAACCTTGCCTTAACCTTGTTAGGTTAATCAATTACTTTAAATCTCATAACACCATTTCAGTTTATTTGGCTTCTTTGGTTAATAAAAACACAAAACCTCGCTCGACGGACTTCTCGACAACTTTAGCGTTTTTCTTATCTTTTTTTTGATAAATTTATTACCAGTCACGCTTTCTTCTCCTTTATCGCTATTTCTTTAATTTTATGGTTTTTTTCCTAAAGGTTTCGCCAATTACGCCGTTATTAAAAGTAACTTTGAGAGAACTACTTGGTTTTCCGAGACGTCGGAAA
>NZ_JAEFCE010000022.1:0-71132 GCF_016406055.1 Vibrio sp. IB15 | reverse complement strand
AAGGGTATGAACTCGCCAAGTCTCTTGATTAACCAGACTTGTGATCAAGAGACAGGTGCAATGCACAGCCTTTTTGTAGTTAACAAGTATCGTTCGACTATTTTCTTGCCCAAGGCAAACGAAATGCCACAACACCAAACAAAATCAAAATTGGGAAGCGTAATGTCTCAACAATAAATGAAGCGATACCACTAAAAGAAACAAAGCTACCAGCCCAGCTAATCAGCAGATTTCCCGCAAGCAACATCGCCATCACGCCTAGTACAACCTTAAACGAGAATTGACCGATTAAAGGTTTAGAGTCCGTTAGAGTCACGAGGCAAGCAATGGTCATTAAAATAGCGACCCAGAATGAGAACGTTGGCAGTGGCCAGATAACTGTAAGTACGATTGATAGTAGGCATAAGCCCCACCAAACGCCTTTGGATCTTAATAGCACACTAATATCAACATCGGGTTTACTATCAAGTCTCACTATATGCCAAGTCGTTAAGGCGCCTAACAAACCGCCCATCAACACATCACTGAAAAATGCACTGCCCGTATAAGCTTTAAACAGCATAATCCAAAGTAGCCCGGCAAGTACAATCAGTATCGACTTCTGCTCAAAAAGACGTTTTAGTTTCCACAGCACCAACAAAGTTAAACTCACCCAAAGCGCTGCCAACAAACTTGGAAAACTATAACCACTGCTCATCACTAATTTCAATGTTGGGAGATAAGCGTGTGGACGTGGGAAACCAAACCCTTGATGCGCTATCAAAGTTAGCAGTGTCACTGATATCAAGGTGAAACCGAACTTCAACGCAAAGTTGCGACCAAAATGCCAAGCGATTAATGGCAAAATCACAATGAAAGCCCACGGTTTTGCGAGTAGATCGGTCAATAGAACCGTATTAGAAAAGATACTAGGTAGGTTATCGAACATGTTTTGCAGCGAAACAATCCAACCTAGTTCAACTTGATGAACTTTTGGCGCTGCACCCACCAGCTCTGTTACATAAGTCACAGGTTGGTTTGTCGCCGAAAGAAACAGCTCATTAATCTCAGACCACTGTTCTGGGTAGCGGTATTCATTTGCTGGTAGCGCAGTAGGAGGAAGCAACATCGCCCTACTCACTTCGACGCCATAATGCGGAGCAAACCAAATAGGCAATTCAAAGCCACCTATCTCGTTTCGAGCTTGATAACTGATCACCTCAGAATCTGAGATACAATCATAAATAACAGCGCTGTCAGTGTAACCAAGTACATCACCAACCGTTACGGATAGCCCCGCTTCTTCCCAGGTTTCGCGCTGCGCTGCGATAGCAGGTGATTCATCGGCGACTACGGTGCCTCCCGGGAGAGACAATTGCCCCGTGATCAGCTCATCAACTAACACAATTTGATTGTCAGCACGTACTACACACAAGGCGCCCGCAATATGATCAGGCAAGGTGTTGTTTGCCAAAGCGGGAGTAGTACTCAACAGAGAAATAATAAAAATCAATAGATATCGAATAGCCAACGAATTTACCTACAAATAATAGAAGAAATGGAGACTGCTATCGTAGTCGAACTATTGTAATGAAACACGCAAAGAATCGCTGTCTATGTTTTGTGCAAAGCCTTTCTCATCCATTGAATGTGAGGTGTGAACCCCATTTTTTGATAGAAGTCCTTGGCAGGAGAGTTAAAGTCCCAAACCTCGACAAACACTTGCGTTACACCATAGTCTTCGAAAGTGGATTCGATACGCTTAAACAACGCCTGTGCAACATCCGCTTTTCGGTATTCCGGTAAAACAAAAAGCTCATCGACACTCCCCATCTGAACCGGCTTACTCACTGTGGAGATAAGCTCACAAAAGTGTCCTGAAATGAACCCGACAATTAGCTGCCCTTTGAGCGCCACATACACTAGGCACTCTGGATCATCTAAGTACCTTGCAATACTCTTTTCCTGCTCGATCTCTTCAGCCGTCTTAAAGTGATCAGGACAAGTAATATGATGGTGATGGTGAAGATCAAACATCAACTCATTAAGTTGTTCTAGATCGGTGTGCTTTGCAGCTCTTAGTGTGACGTTCATTATGAGTACGGTTCTCAGCCCAATTAATTATCTAAACAGAGTCTAGTTTACTTGCCATCACTAGCTATACAAGTGATTGAATTAATTCGTTGTTTGAACAGTGTATTTTAAATACAAAAATGACCACGTTGTCGTGGTCATTCGCGTTGAGATGGGATGGTTGTTAACCCTATTGGGCAAGAGTCGAGCGTTATGCGCCGTCGCCTTTTTTCTCCTCTTTGCCTTCCTTAAGATCAGCAAGCTGCTGCTCCAATTCAATCAACTTAATTTCCGCTTCGACTTCAGCGACTCGTTTCTCCGCATCAGTGCGGTTATCTTGCGACAAGCCATCAGCAGTCACTTGAGTTCGCTGAGCATTTCTCGCATCATCCGTATCCTTCATTGAACCCGCGACACCACCAGTAACACCACCCAATGCAGCACCTTTAACGGCCAGGCTTGCATCTCCAGTCAGTGCACCCGCTGTCGTTCCTAGTAACGCACCGCCTACCGCACCACGATTTCGTGCAGCATTCTCATTTTCGTTATCCATTGCCGGTGATGCACAGCCAGAAAGAGTCACAATCAGTGTCGCTAAAAGAAAAGGTTTAGTGAATGTCATAGGAGTCTCGCTTCGTTCTTCGTTTGGATTGACGCCATATTAAGCAGACGAACGAACAAGATAAATAAACGCAAGTTTAGATAAAACATAATGGCCTGCTATGTATAACCCAATTTATGCATAACGAAATACTAAGTGCTTTGTGAGCCAGGGTTCTCTTCCCCAGACACAAAAAAGGCGATCCCATCGGATCGCCTATTAACCTGTATCAAATGAACCTCGCCCTATTTTCCGAGCTTTTGTGCGATCTCAGTTAAGCTTGTTGGGTCATCAATCGTCGAAGGTACTACGTATTGTTCACCTTCTGCAATTTGACGTATGGTTCTTCGTAAGATTTTACCTGAACGCGTCTTAGGCAATCTCTCGACTACTAAGGCTTGCTTGAAGCAGGCGACAGCACCAATCTCATTTCGAACCTTACCCACTAACTCAGCTTGAAGGTCTTCTCCATCCACTTTCACTCCATCTTTAAGAACAACCAATCCGAGAGGAACCTGACCTTTTAAATCATCGTGAATACCAACCACGGCACATTCAGCTATGGCAGGGTGACCACCAACAATCTCCTCCATTTCACCAGTAGACAAACGATGCCCCGCGACATTTATCACATCATCAATTCGGCCCATAATAAATAGGTAACCATCTTCATCAAGGTAACCGCCATCACCCGAGACATAATAACCTGGGAACTGGCTCAAATAACCAGATTCAAACCTATCGTGGTTGCGCCATACCGTAGGTAAACAACCTGGCGGTAGTGGTCGTTTGAGTGCCACAAAACCTTGTTGATTCGTTTGTGCTATTTCACCCAACTCATTGAGGATCTCCACTTGATAACCCGGTACAGGCTTGGTTGAAGAACCCGCTTTCACAGGCAAAGACTCAAGTCCTGTAGGATTAGCAGAGATAGCCCAACCCGTCTCAGTTTGCCACCAATGGTCGATAACTGGTTTATTCGTCTGAGATTCAACCCAGTCCAATGTTGGCGGGTCTAAACGTTCACCAGCCATGAAAATAGACTTGAGTGATGATAAGTCATACTTGCTAAGTAACTCGCCTGCGGGATCTTCTTTCTTAATCGCTCGAAATGCGGTTGGCGCAGAAAACAATACATCGACTTTGTATTCTTCACACACGCGCCAAAATGCGCCGGGATCTGGCGTTCGTACTGGCTTACCTTCAAACAAAATGGTCGTACAACCATTAATCAATGGCGCATACACAATATAGGAATGCCCAACGACCCAACCGACATCAGAAGCTGCCCAAAACACACCACCTTGCGGCATATCGTAGATAGTGCTCATCGAGTATTTCATCGCAACCGCATGACCACCATTATCACGGACAACCCCTTTTGGTTTGCCTGTCGTGCCAGAGGTATAAAAAATATATAACGGATCCGTTGCCAAAACAGGTTCACATTCATGAGGCTCAGCGCTAACAACGGCTTGTTGCCAATGCAAGTCACGCTCATGACTGAGTTCTGCAAGGCATTGTTCCCTTTGGAAAACTACGACTTTCTCAGGTTTCCAACGACTGTCCATGATTGCTCGGTCAACCATCGGTTTATACGGTAGAACTTTGTTGATTTCAATACCACATGACGCAGTCATCAATACCTTTGGCTCGGCATCTTCAATTCGCACTGCGAGCTCGTGTGGAGCAAAACACCAAACACCACAGAGTGAACGGCACCTAGCCTTGCACATGCAAGCATTGCCATTGCGGCTTCAGGAATCATTGGCATGTAGATCACCACATGATCACCCTTGGTTACGCCTTGCTCGGCAAGCATTCCAGCCGTTTTTGCCACTTGTTCGCGGAGTTCATTATAAGAATAAGAGGTCTTGACGCCCGTTACTGGCGAATCATAAATAAGCGCAACCTTGTCACCGCGTCCATGTTCACAATGATAATCCAGCGCTAACCAACAGGTATTCATTACCCCGTCAGGAAACCAACGTTCGATCCCATTCTTGTCGGCTTGTAAGATGTTTTGGGGTGATTCAAACCAATCAATGGCTTGTGATTGTGTTTCCCAGAACGAATTGGGGTCTTCCCTCGCCCATTGATACTCGGTTATGTAATCCGTTTCTCTATTCATTCGATTTGTAGCAGACATAGTGCCACCTCCATGATTCATCCATTTTCCAAGCGCCTGCCCTTCGGCAATAGCACTTGATTGCGCTCTTTTCTCAGCGTTGTGTTCGGAACATTTAACCGAACACGAAAATCGCTTTACTTGGGAAAAGGCACACGAATGGCACCTTCCATGATCACTCGGGCACTACGACTCATAATCGCCCTCTCAACTTTCCATCCGCTTTCTGTCTCTAGCGCTTTAGCACCTACCTTCAATGTTCCTGATGGATGCCCAAAAGTCACAAAGTCACGAGAGCCTCCTCCCGCCGCTAAATTCACAAGCGTACCCGGAACACTCGCCGCTGAAGCAATCGCAACCGCAGCTGTGCCCATCATGGCATGATGCAATTGCCCCATAGACAATGCACGGACCAACAGATCAGTATCAGATACAGCAACTGACTTGCCACTTGAAGCTTGATACGCTTGAGGCTTAGCAACAAAGGCAACCTTTGGGGTGTGCTGGCGTGATTCCGCTTGTTCTAACGAATCAATAAGCCCCATCGCAACTGCGCCATGCGCTCGGATAGACTCAAACATTTCTAGGGCTTTTGGATCGCTGTTGATATCTGATTGAAGCTCTGTGCCTAGATATCCGACCGATTCAGCATTAATAAAAATAGTCGGTATTCCCGCATTAATGTAAGTCGCCTTGATGCAACCTAGATCTGGAACATCTAAGAAATCGACCACATTTCCTGTAGGAAACATCGACCCACTCCCATCTGCCGGATCTAGAAAATCGACCTGAATTTCAGCGGAGGGGAAAGTGACACCATCAAGTTCAAAATCCCCCAACTCTTGAACTTCACCGTCCATGATAGGCACATGAACAATAATGGTTTTCTCGATATTAACTTGCCATACTCGCACTTCGACCACACCGTTTTCAGGGATACGGCTTGAATCAACTAATCCAGTATGAATGGCGAATGGACCAATCGCCGCAGACAAATTACCGCAGTTCCCGCTCCAATCGACAAATGGCTTGTCTATTGCTACTTGACCAAAGAGGTAGTCAACATCGTGATCGGTTTTATCACTCTTCGACACGATGACGGTTTTACTGGTACTGGAGGTCGCGCCTCCCATACCATCAGTTTGCTTACCATAAGGATCTGGGCTGCCAACCACACGCAGAAGAAACTCGTCTCTCGCAGGCCCCGCAACTTGCGCCGCTTCGGGTAAGTCATTCAAGCAGAAGAAAACACCCTTGCTGGTTCCTCCACGCATATAAGTTGCTGGGACTTTTATCTGTTTAATGTTCATCACAGGCTCCTATTGCGCGAGAAAGTCTTTGGCAAAGCGTTGTAATACGCCACCAGCGCTATACACACTTACTTCGTCTGCCGTATCCAATCTACAGGTCACTGGCACATCAAGTTTTTCTCCGCTTTTACGTGTGATCACTAAAGCCAAATCAGAACCCGCCTGGATGTCGCCATACACGTCGTACAGTTCGGTCCCATCCAACTCTAAGGTGTTGCGATTGATTCCCGCTTTGAATTGCAAAGGCAAAACGCCCATACCCACTAAGTTAGTTCTGTGGATTCGCTCAAAACCTTCAGCAACAATCACTTCAACACCCGCTAATCGGACGCCTTTAGCCGCCCAGTCGCGTGATGAACCTTGTCCATAGTCTGCGCCAGCCACAACAATCAAAGGTTGTTTACGGTTCATGTAGGTTTCTATCGCTTCCCACATTCGGGTAACCTGCCCTTCGGGCTCAACTCGGGCTAATGAACCTTGCACGACTTCTCCAGCGTCCTTCACCATTTCGTTAAACAGTTTTGGGTTGGCGAATGTTGCTCGTTGCGCGGTTAAATGATCGCCACGATGTGTCGCGTAAGAGTTAAAGTCTTCTTCTGGAACGTCCATTTTTGCGAGATACTCACCTGCCGCACTTGATGCAAGAATCGCATTTGATGGCGATAGGTGATCCGTAGTGATGTTGTCACCTAAAATGGCTAAAGGCCTCATGCCAGATAGGCTTCGTTCACCTGCGAGAGCCCCTTCCCAATAAGGCGGTCTACGAATATAGGTACTTTGAGGTCGCCAGTCATAAAGCGGTTCAGTCGTTACCTGTTCCCCATCCGGCTGGAACATTTTCACGTAGATTTGTTGGAATTGCTGAGGCTTAACATGCTCACCGACAACCGCATCGATCTCTGCATCACTCGGCCACAAGTCACTTAAATAGATTGGTTTACCATTGTTGTCAGTGCCTAAGCTGTCTTTCTCGATATCAAAGCGAATCGTACCCGCTAAGGCATAAGCAACCACCAATGGCGGTGAAGCTAGAAAGGCTTGTTTTGCATAAGGATGGATTCGACCATCAAAATTTCGATTGCCCGATAACACCGCAGTGGAATAGAGGTCGCGCTCAATGATCTCTTGTTGAATTTGAGGAGCCAACGCTCCACTCATACCGTTACACGTCGTACATGCATAGCCGACAATGCCGAAACCCAACTGTTCCAGTTCTGGAAGTAAACCTGCTGACTCTAAATAGAGCTTGGCAACCTTAGATCCTGGAGCAAATGACGTTTTCACCCAAGGCTTACGAACCAGACCAAGTTGATTCGCTTTTTTTGCCACTAGTCCTGCTGCTACCACGTTTCTTGGGTTACTGGTATTAGTGCAAGAGGTAATCGCGGCGATAATTACCGCGCCATCAGGCATTTGCTCGTCGCTATATTGTTCCGCGTGTTGCGCTTTCCAAGAAGCTTGGCTGATACCCTGCTGAGCAAGCTCACTGGTTGGTAAACGGCGATGTGGGTTCGAAGGTCCTGCGAGGTTTCGCTCAACTTTCGACAAATCAAACTCCAATACACGCTCATATTGAGCCGAATCGAGATCATCCGCCCAGAGTCCGGTTTGCTTTGCGTAAAGCTCAACTAACTCTACTTGCTCAGGATCACGACCTGTCAGCTTAAGATATTGAATGGTCTGCTCATCGATGTAGAACATACCTGCCGTCGCGCCGTATTCAGGTGTCATGTTTGAGATAGTCGCACGATCACCAATGGTCAGTGCACGAGCACCTTCACCGAAGAATTCCAAGTAGCTTGAAACCACTCTTTCATTGCGAAGAAACTCAGTAATAGCAAGCACAATATCAGTAGCCGTAATACCTTCTTGCCTTTGACCGGTAAGTTTAACGCCCACGATGTCTGGTAAACGCATCATAGACGGACGACCTAGCATCACAGTCTCGGCTTCCAAGCCGCCCACACCTATTGCAATAACACCCAGAGCATCAACATGCGGAGTATGGCTGTCGGTACCGACACAGGTATCAGGGAACGCGATACCTTCTTTAGATTGAATAACCGGGGACATTTTCTCCAAGTTAATCTGGTGCATAATCCCGTTACCCGCAGGGATCACACTCACGTTTTTAAACGCGGTTTTACACCATTCAATAAAATGAAAACGGTCTTCGTTTCTGCGCTCTTCAATCGCGCGGTTTTTATCAAATGCTTCGTTATCAAACCCGGCATGTTCCACTGCCAAAGAGTGATCAACAATCAGTTGAGTTTCGACCACTGGGTTCACCTTGGCAGGGTCTCCGCCTTGGTCGGCAATCGCATCGCGTAAGCCAGCTAAATCAACCAGAGCGGTCTGACCCAGAATGTCATGACACACGACACGCGCTGGATACCAAGGAAAATCTAAGTCGCTCTTGCGTTCAATGATCTGCTTTAAGCTGTCTTCAAGGGTTTCAGGATCACAGCTTCTTACCAATTGCTCCGCCAACACTCGGGACGTGTAAGGTAAGGTTTTATAGCTACCCGGAGATATCGCGTCTACCGCTTCACGGGCGTCGAAATATTCCAAGCCAGTTCCCGGTAGAGCCTTTCTGTATTGGCTATTTTCAACGCCTATATTTTGATCAAGGCTCGGGGTTTTCTCAATTTTCACATCAGACATACATCCACCATTATCTAAAATTCTATTCATTGGTTCTCAAGGACAACTCGATATATGAGCCACCTTGAGACAGAAGGATTAACGTAAATGAATAGGTAGCCAGTCTTGATGCTCCGGCCCGGTGTAGTCTGCACTTGGACGAATGATGCGATTATTTTCTCTCTGTTCGAACACGTGCGCCGTCCAGCCCGTAAGGCGGCTCATCACGAAGATCGGAGTAAACAGTTTGGTTGGAATATCCATGAAGTGGTAGGCCGATGCGTGGAAAAAGTCCGCATTACAGAACAAGCCTTTCTCACGCTTCATAACCGCTTCAACGCGCTCAGATACAGCATAAAGCTGCTCGTCGCCAACTTCTTGCGCTAGCTCTTTTGACCAACGTTTGATTAGCGCGTTACGTGGGTCGCTCTCACGATAAATGGCGTGACCGAAACCCATGATTTTGTCTTTGTTAGCAAGCATCTTCATGATGTTCGCTTCAGCTTCATCGGCGGTTTTCCAATCTTGGATCATTTCCATTGCCGCTTCATTCGCACCGCCATGCAGTGGGCCTCTTAGTGTGCCAATTGCTGCTGTCACACACGAATGGATATCCGACAGTGTTGATGCACAAACCCGAGCCGCAAAAGTAGAGGCATTAAACTCATGCTCTGCATAAAGCGTTAGCGAACAATGCATCACCTTCTTATGCAATTCACTCGGTGCTTTGTCCGTTAGCATCTTCAAGAAGTAACCACCTAAACATGATTCGCTTTGATCCTGTGTATCAATTCGCACACCATCGTGACAGAAGCGATACCAATAGCAGATAATGGCAGGGAAAAGTGCAAGCATACGTTCTGTTGATGATAGCTGCTCAGAGAAGTCAGATTCTTGCTCTAAGTTACCCAACATTGAGCAACCTGTTCTCATCACATCCATAGGGTGAGCGTCTGCAGGGATAAGTTCTAAAGCGGCTTTCAACGGTTCAGGCAAGCCACGTAAACCAATCAACAATGTTTTGTAGTCGTCTAACTCTTTTTCACTGGGTAGATGACCTCTTAGTAGCAGGTGTGCGACTTCTTCAAATTGAGCATGATTCGCAAGGTCGGTTATGTCATAGCCACGATAAGTTAAACCCGTTCCTGATTTGCCAACCGTACATAGCGCCGTCGAGCCTGCGCTTTGCCCTCGCAGACCAGCACCACCAATCGCTGGTGCTGCACTTGCTTGTTGTTTTACTGCAGAAGCATTATCGACAGTTGCTTGATCACTCAAAGATAAAGACATGATGAACTCCTTTTCTGGGTTAGCCGCCCTGCACTCTTTGGTGCTGACTATTTATATTCAGTGACCGCAACTATCTCATTCGATTTGACGGACCCGATGTGACTAACTAACCATTCACGTTATTGGATTAAGTTGATGTTTTAATATTTGAAACTGTGTTTATTCTTCACTCGAAAACAATTGATCCAGCTTGTTCTCGTAGTCGTGGTAATTCAGGTGCTCATAGAGCTCTTTACGAGTTTGCATTGAATCCAACAGTGCTTCTTGATTACCTTCAACTAGCAAGTGCTTATAAACATTCTCTGCCGCTTTGTTCATTGCGCGGAATGCACTGAGTGGATAAAGCACCATGTCGACATGAGATTGCGCCAGCTCTTTGCAGTTGTAGAGTGGGGTTTGTCCAAATTCGGTGATATTGGCCAAGATTGGCACATGCTTACCTGTCGCTGATTTGAGCGCTTCAGAAAACTTTACATATTGGTCGAGCTGATTCATCGCTTCAGGGAAGATCATGTCTGCGCCCGCTTCAACACACGCAATCGCTCGCTCAATCGCGCTATCAATGCCTTCAACTGCCAATGCATCGGTACGAGCCATGATCACAAAGCTCTCATCAGTTCTTGCATCGGTTGCCGCTTTTACTCGATCGACCATTTCTTGTTGGCTAACAATCGCTTTATTTGGTCGGTGACCACATCGCTTCTGAGCCACTTGGTCTTCCATGTGAATGGCAGCAGCTCCAGCTTTTTCCATCGCTCGAATGGTTCGTGCAATATTAAACGCCCCACCAAATCCCGTATCAATATCCACCAGCAAAGGCAAATCACACGCGTTGGTAATGCGTTCCACATCCACCAACACATCGTTCAATGTGGTAATACCCAGATCAGGCAAACCGTAAGACGCATTGGCGATACCTGCACCAGACAAGTAGATAGCCTGATGACCTAAGTTCTTTGCCATCATCGCGCAATACGGATTTACCGTGCCGACGATCTGCAGTGGATCATTGTCTTGCACAGCTTGGCGGAACTTCGCTCCTGCTGATAACTTCATAATGACGCTCCCTGTTTAATGTTGATTTTGTAAGTTTTTAATCCACACCTTTGGATTGAATTTGTTGTTCGATAAGCAGACGACTACCGGATATGTGTCGACGCATCAGCATTTCTGCTAGCTCTTCATCACGGTTACGGATTGCTTGTAGGATATATTTATGTTCATCAAGCGCCTCTTTTGGTCGAGACTGCGCTCTAGGTGATTGATAGCGATACATGCGTAACAAGTGGTAAAGCTCATCACACAGTAGAGAAATAAGTTTGCTGTTGCGGCTGGCTTTTATGATTCGATAATGGAAATCAAAATCGCCGTGTTGATGGAAATAGGAAGAACCCTCTACTTCATCGATATGTTTTGAATGTGTCGACAATAATCCTTCAAGCCCAATAAGCTCTTCTTGTGTGATGTGTCTTGCTGCTAGCCTTGCAGCCATGCCTTCTAGAGCCTCACGAACCGCGTAAAGCTCAAGTAGCTTGTCAGCAGAAAAGGTAATCACTCGGGCGCCAATATGAGGAATTCGCTCAATCAGCCCTAACCCTTCGACACGCATAATCGCTTCACGCAAAGGACCACGACTGACCTCAAAGCGTTTAGCTAACTCGGGTTCCGAGATCTTGCTACCAGGCGCTAACTCGCCGTTAACTATCGCTTCAACCAAGTATTCCGTCAGGCTTTCTGACTTGGTATTTTCTTTTTCACCAATACGCGTTTTTATGTTAGCGCTTAAGGCAAGATCTTTTGTCGCAGTATTCATATTCACTCTGCTCACTTCTCATTGTCGAACCAAAACTGTCAACAATTTAACAACATGAACATAAAATACACGATCAAATTGTCGACAATCAAGCAGATTGTCGACAATTTAGACTAAGGTATGACACTAAAAAGCTCAACAAGGTGGTGTAGGATTGGTGAATAGTCGTTAGCAGAGCTTAATAGCGTATTACGAGGTAAGTGAGGGGGTTGATACGAAACATCACCTCTTGGGCAGTTACTGTTTTACTCGTACTTTGATTACAGGCATTTACAGGCGACTCATGTTTATCAGGTTACTGGCACGTATTGTTGACTGCGAGAACGCGATACCAACGTTGGGAACTCAAATATTCCGCCCTTGATAAGTACGATGTGTTGGCTAAAGTAATTCACGGCACTACGACTCACATCTCGGGTTCGCGTTTTCATTACGATGTCAGATGCTGTGAAAAACAGCTCTTCAAAATGAGGGTCGGTTTTATGTTCGGTAAAGTCCTCTACCTCAGAATCATATAAACAGTACTCGAAAACATTTTTGTGTCTCTCGACCACTTGCGCTTCAGAAGTAAATAACACCCCATCGCCGCTATTCGAAAAAGAGTAAGACATGATGGAAAAGTGCTCATCAGTAAAATTGGTCGAGCTTAATGTCTTGAGTTTGAGCCCGTTCTTTCTTTCAACGTACTGTTTATAGTTGTAGACAAAGCTTAAGTTGTGACGATTCTGATGCGTATAATGCCTAATAAAAGAAAAAAGCATAAAAACTAAACTTAACAGAAAGAAAAAGTGATACTTATTAAAATTTTTCAAGGATATTTTTAATTTTTTCATTTTGAGAGTGAACTGAGATTATATAGTTATTGGCATAAGAGTTTTGCGATACATCTTCTAACGCATAGGCGAAGTAAACCTTCTTACCTTCAACTTGATAAAATAGCGTCATATCGGTATTCAGTTGACTAATAAGGTTCAATAATAGCTTAGGCGCAGTATGATCCCTTAAAGTGATCAGGTTGATATTATTACCAGCCTGACTCTCCAAGACCTTTAAATGGTAGTCAGATGATATAAAAGAATCTTTCATATATGGGGAGATCTGGGATAAACCTGAGTAAGCATAATCCTGGTACAAAAAATAACCACCAACAGCAAGATTTAAGCTTATAAAGAGCGTTAAAATAGGTTTTGCCTTGGTTGATATCTTGCTTGTAATCTCCTGATATAAGGGCTCGTTCTTTTCAATTTCTGGCTCTTCTGAGTCCAGGCTTATCAGTGCGTTATCGATAAACACATTCAGTTTAGTGCTTATGCTGTAACCAACACCACGGAATGCCGTAATTTCAACGTTCGCCTCTAGATCATAAAAGGCCTTTCTCAAAAGCGAAATACTTCGTTTTATCGACCCCTCAGTCACCACCTTGTTCTTCCAAACTGTATCTAATATGGTCGATTTTTCGACCATTTCTCCTTGCTTTTCCAATAAAAGAATCGCTAATTTAAACTCGTTATTATTGAGCAGTAATTCCTTTTCTCGATAAGTTATTTTATTTTTCCCACTATCAAATTCTACATTCATTGATAGAAAAACCTCATTAAAGCATTTAGATTCATAAAATCACATCGATTGTAATCACAGATCAATTATACCTAGTAAGCAACTTGATAAACACAGTCGCCCAATCAGAATTGAAATGAATCCTAGAAAGGATTTAATTACCCCATATCACTACGCAAAAATAGAGGAAAAACGTTTACTATTTGACCTGAAATTTATTTGATTTACCAAGAAAATAAAAAAGCCACAGTTTTATACATAAACTGTGGCTTTTTGATTGATACCTAACCATTTAACTAACAAATAATTTAGAATAATAGTGATCAGGCTTTTGGTTTATCCTTGTGTAATATGACTAAAAAACCATCACTTGGTTTACTTGTTCACATAAGCTGGCATTAAGCGTGTTGTCCCAATCATTTTCCGTAACAAACTCACCCTTAGTGTTAAAAACCGTCACATTATCTTTTTCTGAAGCGTACGGTGTGAATGTGGAGGTTTGCAACCACTGCGACATAAGATCATTTTTAACCGACTTATCTTTGCTAGAAAATTCTGCAGGTCCGGATACCGCATTCACCTCATTACCGAAAATAAAAGAAAGCTCTGCACCATGACATGAACTCTCAGATGGCTTACACGTTTTGGCAAAGCTCTCTACGTAGTAGTCAGGCCACAGGCTAAAATCAGGTTGATAGTTGAACTGGTACAGCGCCGCATTCGAACCACCTGCAGCCAAGTTTTGCGCAACCTGTTGAGATGAACACGCAAACAGCACTTGATTCATGAGTTTGCGGGCATTGGTTTTACGCTTTGCTGCGGTGCTATTCCAGAAGCTTAATTTGAACTCCGGGATATTACGCAGCTTAGAGCCCTTATCTGCACCGAAAAACAGATCAATCAGTGAGTTATAACTGCCGGGTAAATCAAGAAGCGCATCAAACGGCGCAACAAAGATATTCGACTCATCTTGGTTGAAACCCAGAGTCACATCAACGCCATTTATCGATTTTAGTTCACTCGGCTGATACGGGACAGTCTCTCCATCGACATAGGGTGCCCAAGATAACAGACCCGCTGTTTTAGGGGTAATACTAGTCAAGCTATTCAGCTGCGTTGCCGCCGCTTTCATTTGAACTTGGACATCCACGATCTCTTCAAAAGGCACGCTAGAAATGTCTTTGTCCTTTCCAAGCTTATCTTGAACAATACCCGCTACCCATTTCGCTGACTCGGCATCTTTGTACTTAACGCCATATGGATTACTTTCCATGATGGCACGTTGGTACAGGTGAGAGTTTTGTTGCTCATCCATTAATTGGATGCCAATCGACATCGCACCTGCACTTTCACCAAACAAAGTAATGTTGTCGGCATCGCCACCAAAACTATCAATATTGGCATGAATCCACTGCAACGCTGCCTTCTGGTCTTGGATACCGTAGTTACCAGAGTGTTGTTCACTGTAGTAGCTACCAAAAATACCCAATCGGTAATTCATGCTAACCAGAATAAACGGGGTACCCTCATCTGCATTTTTAGCAACAAGCTTCGCGCCATCAAACTGCTTAACTGTACTAGAGCCTAGCTCAAATGCACCGCCATGAATGAACACATAAACGGGCAGCTTTTCGCCTTGTTCAACCCCAGATGGGCGCCAAACGTTCGCATTTAAACAGTCTTCACTTTGTGTTTCTTGTACTACGCCGTTCGCTTCCATTGTGTGAGGTATTTGCGGGCAGATATCCCCTGCAGAAGTCACATTATAATGAACGCCCGCTTTAAAGTGATTAAGCTTGGGGGCCTGAAAGCGTTCTGCTGAAGCATATTTTACGCCCATAAACGCATCGACTTGTGATGAATAGCCCACCGGCGAATGCGCTAGGCCTTGTAGTGTCGCCCCTTCAATATCCACGCTTGGTGCTGCAATAGCTTGGTTGCTTAACGCTAGAACGGCGCTTGCAATCGAGATTGATAATGTATTTTTCATCGGTTTACTCAAAAATAGAGAATCAGTGTTATTCGTAAAAATCAAAAAAGGAGCAAGGTTTGTCACCTTGCTCCCTATGCTTACAAACGATTATTCAGGAGCGACTGTCCAAGCGTTGTAACCTTTCTTCGTCTCAGTGAAATCAAGATTTGGTCGGCCCATTCCCGCTTCACACTTCGTTTCATTCGCTGGCAAAGAGAAGAATGCATTGTGTGGGTTAAACTCTGGGAAGAAACGATACACCTGATCGAAAGCCACTGGCATAGACATTAAACGGTTATCGACCATTCGAGTTGTGCCCGCGCGAACCAGTTCCCAACGCTCATTCCAGTTAACACGAACATACGCGTCGTAATCTGAGTTGTTGGTCGCCGTCAGCTGGATACGGCTCCAGTAATTCAGGAATGAACCACCCGTTTGACATCTCATAGTTAAATCTACCGGCACAGTTTGTGGTCGGTTCGCTTCATTTTGAATACCGAAACGAGAAACAAACATGTGCTGGTTCATTGAACCCTTGTCACCATTTCTCGAGAAAACAATCAAATCGCCCCATTGACTACCACCAGCACCACCGGCACTGCGGTCAAAGACACGGCCATTCCACAATGAAAAAATCGTCATCTCTGCAGTATTGCCTGAAGCAAGAATCGATTCTTCTAGGTGAAAATCAGATTGTGCTTTAAAAGAGAACAGTTGAGACACACCAGCGTCTACATTACATCCTTGGCTAACCACATTGTAACTACTGTAACCGTTCACCGTTAAACACTGTGTATCATCGCTCGCTGGGCGAACTTGGAATACATTCGTCGGGTGTGTGATGGTACCTGGCGCCGCTGGTACAAATTTAAACAGCACATTAGGGTCGGTATTTTCATTTACCGCTTGTGATGTGTCACAATCTTGGAAAGCAAACTTACCGCCAACATTGGTCAAACACCGTACGTTACCATTGCTATCGAAGTTAACAATACGCTTACCTCGGTCACCAATCGCAATATTGAAGCGTTTTGACTTCACCTTATCAACACCGTGTACTCGGTAATGCGCGACAAGATCCAGTGGGAGTACAACGTTTGCAAAACGTGGGAAGTACTGGTCGTACTGACTGCCTAAGTTTGCAATTGCGTCTGTAATACCATCGTTAAGAGAAGCAACATCTAAGTAGAATTGACCATCTTCAGAGAACTCAACAGAGTTCGCTAAGATAGTGCCATTGATTGCCTTCTCTACCAGTTTCAAACCTTCTTCTACTAGGCTTGGTAGCTCAGGAGCGTATACCTTCACAAACTCAACCAGCGGATACTCTGCCGACCAAGTAACACTTTCCAAACCTGAAATGGCACTGTGATCTAGTGTATCAAGTGAAACTTGAATACCAGTATTACGCGCTTCACGGCTGCCATTTCGGTTACCTTTGTTTGTCACCTTAGTAACGGCACCGTTAATGTATGCGTTGTCGTAAACCACATCGTTCGTTGCATCAGCATCGGCAAGCACAATTTGGCTGGCATCAGTGTTGTACGTCACAACCGTAGAAACGTTGTTCCAAGTAAACGTCTGTTTGCCTGTGGTTTGAAGATCGAACGCGACGTCGTTTGTTACGTGGCCACCTTGTAACGTTTTAGTTTGGGTGCCCGCTTGGATGCTTTGTCGATTGTCATCATCTTGCCATACATTAAGACCCGTCAGTTTTACACCGCTACCGTTTGCAATAAAGTCACACGACTCCGGGGTGTTTTGTGTCAACACACAGGTACTGTCTGGGTTGTTAGAATCGACAATACGCATTGGCGATGCACTCAAGTAAGCGCCTTGACCTGTCATTGTGGTGCGGCCTTGCGGATCGACAAAAGAAACCGGTGTGTCATTGTCGTTCAGCTTATAACCCAGCGATACAGTGTAGAACGCCGCAGAATCCCAACCTTGTGAAGGGATAACCTGACCAGTGATGGTGTTGTGACCATTTGTGATATTGCTAGCTTGGCCTGATAGCGTTACCCACTCTGTTGTGGTGTTATCTTCGCCAGTACCGACCGTTTTTTCCAGTAGCACTCGAATAGGTTGGTTAGCAAAACTGTTTGTGCTGCCGTTAACTAAATCAAAGTCTAACGTGACATTGATTGGCGTTTGGGTCGCTAACCACATTTTGCCGTCTCGGGTCAGGTTTTCACCTTTTGCCGGTACAAATGTAGCGGATGCGTTTTCAATTGTAGGCGCATCAGGGATCAAATCATCGATGGTGAGGTTGCCGCCCCACTTGTTGCGCGCGCCTTCGGCCACCCACAGTTCTAACTGAACACCCGTGCTATGGAAACCAGACTCAGGCATCAAGCACGACCACTGGCTATCCCCCAAGCTTGAACAGGTAGAATTGTGATTATCAGAGCCATGAATCACCACCTTGCTTGGCGCTTGCTCTCCGAACCATACACCATCCGGGAACGAAACCGGCGTGGTGATCGTGACCTTTTGATTAGGCTCTAGAGTAAGCCCCTCCGGTTTAATATTCGCAATACAATATGCACTGGCACCATTAGGGTTGAAATCTAAACACTGCTTGTTGGGCGGAATATTGTCTGCGCCATAACCTTCCGCTATGTTCTGAGTGTGTTGAGCGGCATGGGCTGCTGAAATGCTGGCTAAGCTGGTGAGCAATGCCGCGTAAATAGGAGAAAATTTCATTAAGATTTCAGTCTCTCTGCTTATGAAAAGGGGGGAAACCACCCTTAGTAATGAGTAAAAAGTTGATAGTGAATAAAGGCCTTAAAATTCAATCAAGTTAAGTTCGTTGGCAACGAATGTCATTGAATAGGCTCGGCCAAATGGCGGCTATTGGACATCACAGCCAACAGGCAGCGACCTTTAAAGACAGGCCAAGCTTGTGCTTAATTTGGCGTGAAATACAGTGAATTACCGTTAGTTTAGGTTTTATGAGTTTTTTTTAGAGCTTGTTAATTCAATGAGTTAGCTTATTCAGCCCGCTTCGTAAAAAGCGGGCTCACTCAGTGAACGAGTCGCCAGTGTTATGGCTTAAGAAGCGCAGGCACCTTGTCACTTTGCAAGGCGCAGGTGTGTAAAATGTCCAGAATCAGAGCATTTTCATCGATGGTGTCTTGGTAAGGGATAGTCGGTAGCCCTTCCAGCGCTAAGTGCAGCTTTTCTGCGGTATAACGGTAGCTATCAAACCCCTGATGTTTCCATAATTCAATCGAGGCAATCGCGCGATCAATACACGCCTCCATCGCTACCGGCTCCACCAAGTCGTCGACGGTCAGTTCGCCGCCCCACATTCTGCGCGAAAAACCGTCCACCCAAATTTCTACCTGCATCCCCGTACTATGAATTCCTGAAGCGGGAAGTTCACAAGACCACTCATTATTTCCTAAACTTGAGCAGGTAGAATTGTGAGCATCAGTCCCGCGAACCACCACCTTAGATGGCGCCTGTTCTGGATACCATTCAGCCGCAGGGAAAGAAACCGGTGTGGTGATCTTAATGGTTTGATTTGGCTCTAGACTCAACCCTTTTGGTTTAATATTGGCAGCGCAGAACCTACTGTAACCGTGAGGGTTGGCAACCAAACACTTTAAATGTGGGCTGATACCTGCCGCGCCGTATTCATCAGCAATGTTCTGGCTGATTTGAGCAGCATGGGCTGCTGAAATGCCGGCTAAGCTGGTGAGCAACGCCGCGTAAATAGGAGAAAATTTCATGGTTGTTGGTCTCTTGGTGGTTAAATAAAAGGTAAAGTGATTAAAAGGCACAAGTCGGCCTGCTCTAGGAGCTATAGAAGCTGTCGCGTTGAATCGTGATTTTATGCGTACTGAGTCAGTGGAATACAACGACGAGAACAAGCCTGCCATCCCACACTAAATAGTATCCAAAGCTGATAGGTATAAAAACGGCTGGTGACAGTCACTGAAGGCAATCATCTATGTGCCCTCAGCGATCGCAAACTACAATGCATGGCAAACTCAATGAGCACTATCGCGATGGTTAGCGCTCAAACTGCTGGCAATGGACCATGCTTGTTCGTCTGTCTTGGTCACTGCCCGCCATATTAAAATCAAAGGCAAGATTTGTGATGGTTATTTCAGGGTTTGTCTTCGGGTAATCCAATTCTGAACCACTTGGTATTTGATACAACACATAACCAACAAAAGGAGGGATCGGCAACTTAGTCAGCGTAATCGGCATCGGGTTTTTGCCATCGTATGAGAAGTCGACAACCAGCGTTTCGGGTAGCCTTTTGCTTTTAAATTTGGGGGTTGTGGGGTAGAAATTAACAACTGCTGCAGTTGCCGATTCTGTAGTTTCAATCACGCCCGGCACAGAATCAAACGCCAGCGCCTCAAAGCTCAACCTGTACTGTCGACTTCCTGGTACATTTGAACCAATATTGCCAACGGAGATTTCCATAGTATTGACTGATTGCGCTTCATAACAGATCCCTTTGGTGCCATCTGGTGGGTACTCGAGTGCCACGGGTAACGGTTCACTTTCAAAAGTGCGCGTTGCTTCTGGGTAGCCCTTTTCAACCTTGCCGCTGTATGTCACGGTCAGAGGTTTAAAGCCCACGCCTTTATTAAACACCTTATCAATGTCTGATGGGTTGATGGTCAGGGTTGGCGAATTCGCAAAGCACTCTCCCTTATCATTACACCACTGGTAGTTTTTTGAATCAGCAATGACCTCATCGCCATCGGGATCGAGATCTTGAATAGGACGAACGGAAATAGGGCCAGTGCCTATGGTGTTGTTCTCACTCGGTGCGACATTCCATTCAGGCATATCAGTTGGGTAACCGTGGCCTGAAATGGCTGGCGTGTGGTTAGAGCAAACTTGGTTTTCAGGGCATTCTGCCATCGCTGACCAAGAACAGCATAAAGCCAAAATAGTGATGATGGATTGACGTATCATGGTTGTACCCCTATCGAGAGAAAGCGGGCTGAAAACAGCCCGCTTGGTTAGTGGTTAAAGCAATCTCAAAGGATTAACGTAGTGAAGCACGCGTAATTGGTGCTTCGTTCATAGACGCAGTGATCGTGTAACCTTGTGCCTCTTTCGGTAGAACAAATGTTAGGTCATCACCAGCATCAACCAGCGCTGCTTGAAGCGCCGCTTCAGCATCGCCTTGCGGGTAAAGGCCAGCTGTGTCTGTTGCGTTTGGTGTCAGTGTGAACGTCACATCTGCTTTAGCCAGGTCAACAACCGCACCGTCATCCGCGTGTACCGTCAGAGTTTGACCCACTTCAGCTGTACCGCTGATGGTAAGAGCCGTCTTCGCGCCAACCGTAAAATTGTTCGAAGTCATTTCATTAGACACAAGCGTTGTTGATGGGTAGCCGTATTGAGTATGAACTTGCCACACTAGGTTTAATTGTTTGTTTTTTAACTCAGTGAAGTTTGAAAATGTAATGACACCGTCGTCCAGTTCGCTGATATCCGCTTCATCTACTTTTGCGTATTTGGTGCCACTCGCATCTTCTAGCCAGTACGTCACCTTGGTGATGGCATCATCGTCTTGGTCTTCAAGAGTCGGTGCATCAAACTTAACTTCGATAGGTGCTGGTGCCCATAGAATATCTGGCGTATTTACTACAGGAGCCGTTACTGTTGGCTGGTGACCCAGTACAGGTGCAGTCGCAACACTTTCGATAGCCCAAGCTGCTGTTGCTGTAAAACCACCCATAAGTAGGCCGATAGTGATCATTGATTTTTTCATTGTCTTTCCTTTGTGAACGAAAACGTTCATGTTTTATTGTTAGTTATGAATTACTTGTTGTTTGTCGCCGACTTTGAATCCGACGTTTTTTTCTTTGTCACTTGGACTTTGAACTGGAACCCTTGGTCTTCGCCTTTCAACACATACTTTTGCTGATTGGCGTTCGCCACCTTGGTGAATTCGTTTTGAGTATCATGCTCTCTTCGGAACCATTGGAACGAGTATTGAGAAAGGTCTAAGACCGCCGCTTCATCTTCGAACACATAAGCCGTGATGGCTTCTGTCGTAAATAGGTCTTCATTCAGATGATGCCCTTCATGAAACAGGTCGACACGATAGACACTGCCCTTTAACCACTCGATATTGCCTTGCTTTGCGTCTTGTTCGTTCTGGTCGTAAATTGCTGTTACCGTAACGGATTGCGCCACATGACTCAGTAAAACCAGCTCAGCAATGCCTTCTTCATTGGTGACGGTTTGGTAAACGAAGTTCGCTTGGTTCGGCTCCAGCTCTAACGTCTCCCCATTCAACGTCAAAGATGTTAAGTCTTCTGCGGTGATTTGATAGGTCACCGGGATATCGGCAACGGCTTTGCTCAATAAGGCACTCGCAACGATGCTTTCACCCGCGGTCGCGGTTTCTGGTTCAAACGAAATTGACTCAAGAAACTTACTGTCAGTGACCGTAATCGACATGGTGTTAGACTCTTTCACTTGGCCGCTTTTGAGTTTGTATCTCACCTTAAGCGACAGTGTATTGTTTCCGTCATAGCGGTAGCTTGGCGCGGTAAATAAAGGTACCGAAGCACTCTGACTGTTCAGATACGGATTAGCAGTACCTAACCAGGTGTAAGAGACGATGTCAGGTCCCCCTTTCACCTCCATCCACTCCGCTAATGACTGCTGAGAGTTTTCTGCAACCACCACAGATTCAGGCAGACGAATACTGATCTCTGCGTATTTCTGTTTGTATTCCAAAACAATGTTATGGTCACGTTCAACAAAGTCCGTTAAACGGTCTTGTTTTGGTAATGAGCTTTGGAAAACTTCACGGCGCTCAGGCTCGTAAAAACCGCCAAGAGACAAGGTATAGTTAACACCAGCTATCCACTGTTCACTTGCCCCTTCCTCGTTTTGGTATCCCAACGAGAACGCCAGCTCTTTGGTCGGTTTAAACTCGGTGTTTAACTCGAAACGCAACGGGTTTTTGGTCGGGTTACTGCCATCGCGATGTTCTACGTATCGACCAAGGTATTGACCCGCTGTACCACTTAACTTCCAGCGTGTATCCATCGGCAGATAGCTTTCTAGCGTGAGATCCCAACCCTTCGCAGGTTTTTCAACAAGGCTGTTCATCCCTTCATACTCGTCCGGCGAATCTTTCCAATTCGACAGAGGAAAGTAGAAGTTGGAGCTCATGTTTCCGTAACCCACCCCGTACTCAACACCTAAGCTCATTCTTCGGTGATAGCGCTGATGGTCATAATCTATAAAGGTGTTTATCCCGTAGTACTCATCTTCAGCGAGTTGACGATAACCCGTACCAATGTGCGAAAAGTCTCGGCCATGGAAGTCGTCTTGGTTAAACACCGCACCCGCTTGAATAAACCACAAAGATTTATTGTCGGCTTGCCAAAAAGGGAACAGGCTTTCAACCTGATCAACTTGCCATTTGCCGCCTTTCGCTAAAGAGACGCCTAAATCAAACTGTGCGCCACCAAAAGCTTCAGATAACCAGTCTTCTGTTTCACTCACACCAGCAGCCACTAAACGAGATGGTACTTGCTCTTGGTAGGCGCGAATGTTGCCCTGCTCAGACTGCTGTTGAGCAATGGTCACGAGTTCAGAAGTCATGGGAGCAACATAAGGGTTAGCTTCGTTAAGCTTACCCTCGTCCAAAGCCAGGTTTGGCAACGAAGTACTATCTAACCCCTTGCGGGTCTGATATTGGTGATCGGTCAATTCAGCAATAAGTGGCTCTACCGTTTTCCACTCCGCATCACTGTATGGACCACACTGAAGCTCGTCCTTCCCTAGTTCAACCTCACGACAATAGGTGCTCATGCTAGTAATGACATTTAGCAGCGCTTCATCGACTTGATAAGCTGAAAACGTGACAAAGGTATTTTTCACCGTCGCTTGCTCACTGCTAACTTGCGCATTGTTAGCTTGTACGGTTGAAGCTACCTCTAGGGGTTTTAATTGGTCGCCCTCTAATGGGTTTGCATAACATGCTAGGCTCACAGCCAAACTACATGGCAGTAAGAACACAGCATTAATGGTTCGTGGCTTAAACATGACAAAATGGATTCTTCAAAAATTTTTCAGAATCTTAATCAAGAAAGCGTGAATTACCGCGTGATTCACCGTGAAAGATGAAAAGTACTTAAATTCAACAATTTGGAAGGTGAAGTGATGGCTAAAAGGTGTGTAATTTAGAAATTTTTTAGTTTTTTATTGATGAAATTACCAAGTAAACTCCTTATTAATATGGGTAACCAATCAATAAATTGTTACTTCAAAAAATGAGATTTTTTTTCATCTTGTTTTTCTGCGAACTTATTGACACATAGTGATATTGCATAGAAAAAGCGCACCAATTGGGTGCGCTTTTAAGTCCTGCCAAGTTAAAGGTAAACCGCGTATTTACCTAATTTGCATCGAGTAGCGAAGCACCTTCTAATTTCGGGGTATTAAGCTGCAGCACTTTTCTGGAGATATTTCGACAAGTCGACGCTGTCTATTTGCTCTGGCTTCAAATACGTTTCAGCGTATCGAATGTGGGTCTCACTCGTTAGGAACAGCCTAAACAGTTCTATGTCGAGATGTTCATCCAAAGCCATTTTGTGCATGATGTCGATGGCAACGCTGATTGGCTTCGCTTTCTTATAAGGTCTATCAGCAGCGGTCAACGCCTCAAAGATGTCCGATATCACAAGAATTCGCTCAGGGATTGAAAGGTCTTCGGCAGTCAGCTTTCTTGGGTAACCAGTACCTTTAAGCGTTTCATGGTGAGTCGACGCATAGCGCGGCACTCGGCTAAGTTCTTTCGGGAATGGCAGGCTTTCAAGCATTTTGATGGTACCTATCATATGCTCATTGATTTTGAATCGATCTTCCACCGTTAAAGTGCCACGTGAGATACTTAAGTTATAAATTTCTCCCAGATTGTACAAGTGCTCAGGAACATCCATTTTTATTTGATGCTTAGGATCAAACTCTAATGGTCGGTCGCGTTTCACTATGTGTTCTGGTCTATCACTTAAAAGTTGCTCTTTAGCGGGTAAGCTGGAGTTAGGTATCCTATTCATCGCCTCTATTGGCGATAAACCCAATTGGTCATCAAAATTACGCGTCCAAGTCGTTTCAGCGATAGAATGAATACGGGCAACCTTATCATCACTCATAAATTCACTACCCACATTAGATGTCGCGATAAACGCAAAATCGTCTTGTAACTTTTTCTTCGTTATAGCTAACTCTTCGGCTATCTGATCCGTTGGCAATTCACCTTCAAGCTGCTTACGCAAAGCCGTAATCTCTGCATCACGCCAAAGCACCTCAAATCGTGTTCTCACCTCGTGAATACGGTTGTAGTTAGCTTCTAGCTTAGAGCCTTTATCGACGATATGTTCTGGCGTGGTGATCTTTCCGCAATCATGCAGCCACGCAGCTATTCTAAACTCGCGACGTTCATCGTCATTTTCAAATTTAAAGTCTTTAAAGTAGTCTGATTGAGATTTTTCAGCCGCTTCTGCCAACATCAATCCGAGCTCAGGTACACGGTTACAATGCCCTGCGGTATAGGCAGACTTGTCATCGATGGCTTGTGCAATCAGCTTAATAAAAGATTCTACAAAGGCTTCATGCGTTTGTTCGTGCTGTTTTATTTCGGTGGCCATGTCTTTAACTGCGACAGATAGTTCCCATACTTCCTTGATAGGAGTATCAAGCACGGACACATTGTCATAGTCGCGCTGCTTTACTTTGTTAGTTTCAACTTTGAGCTTACGTATTGGCCGCACAATCGGCGCGCCAAAGAACCACGCTACAGGCAAGGTGAGGCTCATTAATAAACCTGTCACACTAACCGAGGTCGCTACTCGCTTGTTAACTGCGCTGTATACTTCAGCTTCAGGGATAACCACAGCAAAGTATTCTGAGTAGTGCTCACCCGTATCGATCTTCTTCAAATATAGGTGTTTAAGTTCACCATTGAGGTTTAGCTCAACCATCTCCCCCTCGACGGTCGCTGTTGCGGTTTTTTCATAGAGTTCCGTGTAAGGAATAGTCGTACCCGCATCCATAGCCTGATGATCAAACCACTTTTGAGCTAACGCCGTTTTCTGCTCATCAGTAAGCGACTTGATGGCTTGATTGATGATAGGTAACAGCAATTGGTGTTTATTCTGCAAAACAATATGGAATTGATTAGGATAGTCTGTTTTTAGATCAAGCAGCGCTTCACTCACTTTCAAGTTCTGATGGAAGAACTTATCCAATGAAAATGACAGTACAGGCTTAACATCAATTACCGCAAAAACCTCTTCGTTGTCGACAGCGTCTAGCGCTGCCTCAATATCCTTAAACTCCAAAAGCTTAATCTTTGGGAAATCAATTTTTAACTTCGGTGTCATTGACCATCCAGATACAATAGCTACGCTCTCTCCATCAAGCTCTCGGTAGTTAATTACTGCTGGAGCATCACGTTTCGTGACTACAGCAAACGGTAGTTCATAGATCGGGTCAGTGTATAAACCGATAATGCCATTACTTTCGTAATTTTGAACCGAGTGTAAGCCATCAATACTTCCCTTTTGGAATTTTCCTGTTAACTCCGCCCACGAGAGGCCATTTACAAATTCGAACTGCACTCCACTCACCTCACTGATCATTTTCAATAGATCAATCGCATAACCGTGTGGTTTTCCTGATACTGAAAAATCCATCGGTCCCCGGTCACTTTGATTTGAAAACAATAAAGGCGATGTATTGTCTATTATGCTTTGTTGCTGTGAAGACCAATTAATTTGATTCGCTTGAGGGAGTGTGTTGTTCGACTGATAATTGCGATTAGACGCAATAATATTGCCCGCTTTAGAATATAGAAAGGATTCAGCTTGACTAGCTTCATCTAAACCCAACGCACTCACAGATAGCTTAC
Organism: Vibrio sp. IB15; assembly: GCF_016406055.1. NCBI lineage: Bacteria > Pseudomonadati > Pseudomonadota > Gammaproteobacteria > Vibrionales > Vibrionaceae > Vibrio > Vibrio sp. IB15. Next base: position 44,854 of record NZ_JAEFCE010000022.1, on the reverse strand, counting down.
TCGCTAACGAAGACAAAACAATATCAATCCCTATCACATGTTGAGTATCGCTCGTTGCTTTGGATTCAAACGCTAATGAATATGTTTGGCCTGTAATTTGGAGGTGTTGAAAGAGATATGGCTGGGTTTTCTCGACAGTCTCGGTATTGGCAGAGACATACCAGGGTCTTGTGGTTGGGAAGTAATTACTTTTTTCAGCTTTGGAGTCCCTGAGGTTAAAATCAAGATCATAGTATCTGGTTTGACGAATACGACCTTTTTCGCCATTGCTAATGTCAATGACCACCCAACTGTCGCTATCTTGTGCGCCTATTTTTGCTCTAACCTGAGGAAAGGATTCCAAATTAATGATCTGGAAAAAGTTGTCGTTGGATGAACCAATATAAAGACTGTAGAATAGCGGATTGCCTTTTATGGCTTCAGAGAGAATATCTCGCGACTCTTCCCTTGAGATCTGGTCGCTCATTGAGCGATTCACTGAAGAAAGTAAATGTGCTGTGTTTATCGCATCTAAATCAACACTACCTATGTATTCGCTTAAATCCTGAGAAACCATGGTGAGTTTAGACAAGGTATGCTCAGTAGCCATCTTTTTGCTAAAGTAATATTGAAGTGATACAGCAACAATTGCCGTAAGTACCGTTGCAAGTAAAAACATCCCGCCAACGGTCACCCGTAATGAGATTTTTGTGTTTGTCATTATTCTATCCTTGAATAATTCCAGCCTAGAAATTTAACATCCGTGAAACATTTATCTTTTTACTACGTCATATCTTCCCCTTCAATACAAACTTAGACCTATGTGCTGTACGCTTCTTATACTGTTCTCTACGTCGCACTATCCTCTAATTTAAGTGATATTTATCAATATAAATGAATCTCTTATCACTTCCCGTGAACTTTATGAACTTTATTCACCCAAAGTTCTTTATTCCCAATATCGCCGCATTGAAGACATTTTGTTAACACGCCGTTAACTTTAACTTCATCTGCTGAGCAGCACCCGAGAGTGATGTTTAGCAGCTAGATATAAAACATAAGTTTCTCTCCATTGAAGAGATCCCCTACATAAGGAACGTGAACCATGTTCAAGGCACTGAAACCTACTCTTGCGGCTTCTATTATCGCAGCAACCTTTTCTTTCAACACTTTTGCTGCAGACGTAGAAAAAATCCACTTCCTAATCCCTGGCGGCGCTGGTGGCGGTTGGGATATGACAGCGCGTGGTACTGGTGATGTACTGGTGAAATCAGACATCGTAGAAAATGTCTCTTTCCAAAACCTATCTGGTGGCGGCGGCGGTAAAGCAATTGCTCATCTAATTGAAACGGCACAACGTCAAGAAGACACATTGATGGTGAACTCCACCCCTATCGTTGTTCGCTCACTAACAGGTATCTTCCCTCAATCTTTCCGCGACCTAACACCGGTTGCTGCAACGATTGCTGACTATGGTGCGATCGTTGCGTCTGCGGATTCTAAATACAACACTTGGGAAGACGTAGTAAAAGAATTCGAAAGTAACCCTCGTAAGGTAAAAATCGCTGGTGGCTCTGCACGAGGTAGCATGGATCACCTAGTGGTTGCAGCGGCATTTAAAGGTGAAGGCTTTGATGCTAAGAAAGTTCGTTACATCGCCTACGATGCTGGTGGTAAAGCGATGGCAGCACTGCTTTCTGGTGAGACACAACTCCTATCAACCGGTCTTGGTGAAGTACTAGAGATGTCTAAATCAGGACAAGTAAAAGTACTGGCAGTAACGGCACCAAAACGTCTTGAAGCAGCACCAGATATCCCAACACTAACCGAGTACGGCAATGAAACTGTATTTGCGAACTGGCGTGGTTTCTTCGCTGCTCCAAATACAAGCCAAGCGAAGATCGATGAGTGGAACGAAGCGTTAGGCAAAATGTACAAAACCGATGAGTGGCAAGTGGTTCGTGACCGTAACGGTTGGATCGATAACTACAAAGCCGACAAAGACTTCTACGCCTTCTTAGAAGATCAAGAAAAACAGATGGGCGACCTAATGCGTGAGCTAGGTTTTTTGAAGTAACCAATAACGATAGAGGGTCATAGTGCCCTCTTACTCTTTCCTTGTTTCGCCGTACATGAGTTTACTAAAACTCCTTTGTTTATTCGTAACGTATTACCAAAGCTTGCCGATTCGTTGTAGACGCAAGTGGCTAAAGCAGCACTGTAATTCGCTTACTTTCGGTTAGTGATCCCAGACATTACTCATTAACTCGCTCATATACGGCTTTTTTTACTTTCTACACACCCCAAACGGAGTTGGATATGTCGGACTTACCAACCAAATTTTTTAGCAAAGAGTCTCTGCTTTCGAGTGATCGTCTCGGCGCAATGATCTTCATGCTAGCGTGCTTGTGCTACGGCTACCAAACTACCCTAATTCCGCTATTTCCCGGTGATGAGTACGAACCCTTTACTGCAAGAACATTGCCTACCCTACTGACTTTCATTGGCATCGGCCTTTCACTGATTTTGCTTGTTACTGGCCAACCAGACAAAAAGCTTAAGTGTGAAACCGCGCCTTTGAACTGGAAACTACTGATTGGTTTCTTAGTGCTAATGGCGTTTTACGGCGTTGGACTGACATACCTAGGCTTCGTTTTAGCAACAAGTTTCTTTTTGCTTGCTGGCTTTTACCTACTGGGAGAGCGCCGCAAGTCAATCTTGTTTGGCGCATCGTTTCCTTTCGTGATCGCATTCTTTCTTCTTTTAACTCAAGGCTTAGATATCTACCTAGAGCCTGGTTTAATCTTCACTCTTTGGTAGGGACAACATTATGTTAGACGGAATTTTACAAGGACTTTCGACCGCCGTGATGCCAATGAACATCATGATGGTTATCGTGGGCTGTTTCGTTGGTACCTTCATCGGTATGCTTCCAGGATTAGGTCCAATCTCAGCGATTGCTCTAATGATCCCTATCACCTACGGTCTAGATCCTTCTTCTGGCCTTATCTTGATGGCGGGTGTTTACTATGGCGCGGTATTTGGCGGCTCGACGTCATCAATCCTAATCAACGCTCCAGGTTGTTCTTCAACAGTTGTAACCGCTTTCGACGGCTACCCAATGGCGCAAAAAGGCCAAGCAGGTAAAGCACTAGCCCTTGCTGCGTACTCTTCTTTTACTGGCGGTACGCTTTCAGCAATCATGCTATTAATCGCGGCTCCGGCTTTAGCAAGCGTATCACTGAGTTTCCAGTCTTCTGACTACTTTGCACTGATGCTATTAGGTCTCTCTGCTGTAGCAGCATTTGCTGGCCCGGGTCAGGTTATCAAAGCGTGGATGATGACTATCTTAGGCTTAATGCTATCAACCGTAGGTATCGACAAAGGTGTTGGGGTCGAGCGTTTCACATTCGGCCTAACAGACTTAATGGACGGTTTTAGCTTCCTACTACTTGCGATGGCAACCTTTGCTCTGGGCGAAACCTTAATGGGCATTCTTAAACCAGAAAAAGACACCAGTGCTGAAGAAAGCCAAAAGATGTCTGATATCGGTAGCATGAAAGTGACCAAAGAAGAGATCAAAGAAGTCGCGCCGGTTTCCATTCGCTCTTCAATCCTTGGCTTCTTTACAGGTGTACTACCGGGCGCAGGTGCCACTATTGCGGCATTCCTAAGTTACGGCATGGAGCGTAGCCTTGCACCAAAAGACAAACAGAAAGAATTTGGTCAAGGAAGCATTCGCGGTCTTGTTGCTCCCGAATCGGCAAACAACGCAGCATCAAGCGGCTCATTCGTACCACTGCTAACGCTTGGTATTCCTGGGTCTGGTACAACAGCTATCATGCTTGGCGCGTTAATCGCTTACGGTATTCAGCCGGGTCCTCGTCTATTTGTTGAGCATCCAGATGTATTCTGGTCAGTAATCATCTCTATGTACTTTGGTAACATCGTACTGGTTATCTTGAACCTACCGCTTATCCCGTACATTTCTAAACTGTTGGCTGTACCGAGAACCGTATTGCTACCAATGATTTTGTTCTTCTCAATCACAGGTGTTTACTTGGTCTCTTTCAACACCATGGATGTATTTGTAATGTTGATTATTGCGATGGCTGCCATTGCGTTGAGGTTAGCTAACTTCCCTCTAGCACCGCTACTGCTTGGCTTTATCTTAGGTGGTTTGATGGAAGAGAATCTAAGACGTGCGCTGATGATCAGCGATGGTGAACTAAGCTTCCTGTGGGAGCGCCCTATCACGATGACATTCACTATCCTTGCGGTATTGGTTCTATCTAGCCCAATTCTAGTGAAACTATTTAAAAGCTTTAGAGCAAAACCAGTGGAAGTTTAAAGCTCTACCAAATCAATTAAACCTCAACGAAAGGAGCCATTGGCTCCTTTTTTCATTTGGACTTTCAATACGAACCAGCAGTTAAAGATGGTAGCAAACTCACAAACTAGCACCTTCAACACGCTCAGCTCTGATATTCTTAACAAAATAAAGTAAGGTAACCAGTCATTTAACGCATTGGACTCAAAACTATGGATTGGTTGGTTCTATTTCTCTCAGGCGTGATTGGCGGTGTGCTTAACTCTATTGCAGGAGGCGGAAGCTTTATCACCTTCCCTGCCTTATTATTTGCTGGTGTTCCACCAATAGCCGCAAACGCGACCAATACCTTTGCATCATGTGCAGGCTACATCAGTGGCGCTTATGCACTGCGTCATGAGATCCAATCGGGTACCAAGAAACTAAAGCTGACCATTGCTTTGTGCGTACTAGGTGGTGGTATTGGTGCTTTCTTGTTATTACACACACCCGAAGCTTTATTTACTCAGTCCGTACCTTGGTTACTGCTTTTTGCAGCGTTGCTTTTCACTTTTGGCGGAACACTAAACAAATGGCTTAAGCGCGCCACAGAAAAACACAAACACGCCACCAGCGCTGGGGCTTTTTTTTCAGCACTATTACTGCTCGTTGTGTGTATATACGGCGGCTATTTCAACGCAGGATTAGGCATAGTGACATTAAGCTATTTGGCTCTTGCTGGTTACACCAATATCAATGTAATGAATGGGATCAAACTGCTGGTTTCAGCTTGTGCCTCGCTTGCGGCAATTGTGTTTTTTATCGTCAATGGGTCGATTGATTGGCCATCTGGCATGGCGGTTTTAATGGGGACATTGGTTGGAGGCTATTACTCAGCGAAGATCTCTCGCCGCATTCCACAACAATATGTTCGAAACACAGTGATCATTGCGAGTTTTCTAATCACTGCCTACTTCTTTTATGATAGTTAAATTGGTGCCACTTAAGTACAAGATCATTGAGGTTAATAACAATCAGTACCACCGATAAAATTTCACCTCTAACCCTCCAGATGGCTATTTTATTGATTATAAAATAACCACTCTAAAATATGTGAAAGCAGTCGTTTAATTAGTAAATTTGATAACAATTTAGACTGTTTTTTAGCCTTTTGTTCACGCTAAATGGGATAATTCTCCTGTCGAAAATGAGACTTCATTAGGAGGCGTTATGAACATTAAACTCGGTCATGTCATGTCATCAAGTCGACTCATTTGCTTTGTCGCTTTTCTTGCTGCCACATTCGCGTGGATCCTAAAAATGCCCGCTCTGTTTTCTGTGTCAGCGCTCTTCTTACTGGTCAGCGCTATCGTTTATGTCGCCGATCTTTGGAAGAACCAAAAGAGAAATCGCGAAGCTTAAGGCTCAAATACAGCAGGCTTTACACGCTTGAATAAAGTACACACGTTAAAAAAGGAGCACTTAGGCTCCTTTTGTCTTTTATGCTTATCGCTTTAGCTGATTAGACGGCGTTATTAATGACGCCTCTTTATAAGCGAGGCCTTGTTCTTAACGACGGTTCTTTCTAACGACGGCTTCTTATTAACGACGGAAGTTACGACCGTTACCGCCACGACGAGCTTTAAAAGCAGAAGCTGCTTTAGCTTGTGAAGCTTGAATCGACTCTACCGTTAACTCCATTGGTTCACGAGGCTCTAAACCATGTCGGAACGTTCTTGAGCGAGGTGGCATCTGGTATTCAATGTCTGACGCTTTAGGCATACGCTTGAAACGGTAAAGGTAGAAGTTTTCAACCTTTTCACGAGCCCACTCAGTCTTTTTAAGGTATTTAACAGCACTTGCGATAGTTGGCTTAGTGTTAAAGCAGTTCATGCGCATTGCCGCATCCAAAATTTCCCAACCATAGTGATCCACTAATTCAGTGATCATGGTTTCAAGCTTTAAACCGTGTAGCGGGTTATTTTGTTGCAGTTCGATTCTTTCTTCTTCAGTCATAACATTACCTTTTTCAAGGCAGCTCTCCACCTTGAATATACGCTAGAACACCGTCATCACTGACCGCTTCTAGCTCAATCACTTAGGCATTATGTCCATTGCCTTTCTTTATGCCTTTATGATGTCATAAAGCATGTCAGTTATCCTATTTATCTTTTCATTTAATTTAAAAACCTTCATCAACCATCCTAGGCATAACCTCACAGTTGGTCATTAATTGGTTGTAACACCTACCTATGTGCAAGTTAACAGAATTAATGAGAACACACTGAAATAACCATTTATTTACTATTGTTATTATCTTTTATTCGCACGCAGTGCTATGGTTTATTCGAGACTAATGAAACAAAAAGACTAATAATAAACAATGATATAACTATAATTAAAGGTTGGCTTGTAACATGTTTGACTACTCCCAGATCAACAGAGTAGCGGCTCAAGATAAGGACATTATCGCCATTGTTAATGACCTTTTTCGGCTAGCTCGCGAACATTACCCCATATTATCTCGGCTTTCGGTCATACTTTGCAGTGACAATAAGGCGTCAGATTACTTTGTCGCAGACGCCCTTAGTAAAGAGGCTGAGCATCGACACATCGAGCAGGAAATCAAACCAGAATCGGCACTTTCTCGATTAGCTGAATCCCTCGATATTCGAATCATCAACGATCTAACTTCGGTTCACCAAACCAGACAGATTTCCAACCTCATTAAACTTGGCCATCGAAGCAGCTATACCACGCCCATTCAATACCAAGAACACAGCCTTGGCTTTGTATTTATTAACGCATCATCAACCAACTTCTTTGATGAAACATTAGTTCAAAGCGATGCCGCCTATCTCGCTCAAGTTATTTCTAGTTTGTTCATTCAACTGTTTGAACGACAGCGACATTTTCAATCTTCGTTGGCCATCGCACTCAATATTGGACATGCTCGTGATCCTGAGACCAAAGAACATTTGATTCGAATGGGTAAATACAGCGAACAGTTGGCTCGTACCTTGTCACACAGTAACGCTGACATCACTAATCAGTTCATTCATCGTATTCGGCTTTACGCGCCATTCCACGACATCGGCAAATACAGGATTCCCGATAAAATTCTATTTAGTACAGAGCGATTCACTGATAAGCAAAGAGCGATAATGAACAATCACACCTTGTATGGTGAAGAAATGATTAATGATGTGGTCTCTCTCTCCCACCATAATTCGATGTGCTCTGACGAAATACAATTCCTTAAGAATATCGTGCGTCATCACCATGAAAGGTTTGACGGTACAGGCTTACCTGATGCCTTAAGTGAGCAGTCCATACCACTAGAAGCGAGAATCGTAACCTTAGCGGATGTGTTTGATGCGCTAATGAGCAAAAGAGCTTATAAGCGGGCGTGGTCAATCAGTGAAGTGATGGATTACATTGAATCAAATAATGGCTCGATGTTTGATCCGCAATGCGTCAAAGCTCTGAAGCAAAATCTCGATTGCTTCCTGTCAATTAGAAAGCAATATAACGACGACATTCAACTGCAAGCCATGACAGCTTAGTTCGAACTTATCTTGCAAGATCCCAATCTAATATCATGCGTTAGCTAAATCAGAGCCAACAAAAAAGGATGCCAATTGGCATCCTTTTGATTTCTAGCTTTCACATTTTAGAGCGCCTGAGCTCTTAACAACTTCTCACTACGATTATACGTCGTAAGTTGTAGAAGCAGTGTCGCCGCCTGTACCAGTCCAGTTTGTGTGGAAGAACTCACCACGTGGACGGTCAGTACGCTCGTAAGTGTGAGCACCGAAGTAGTCACGTTGAGCTTGAAGCAGGTTAGCTGGTAGACGTGCAGTTGTGTAGCCGTCTAGGAAAGATAGCGCAGAAATCGTACATGGCATTGGGATACCAGACTCTAGAGATTTCGCTGCTACTTTACGCCATGCCGCTAGGCTGCTTTGTAGGATGTTTTTGAAGTACTCGTCAGAACCTAGGAACGCGATGTCTGGGTTTGCTTCGTACGCATCACGGATGTTGCCTAGGAATGCAGAACGGATGATACAACCACCACGCCACATTAGTGCTACGTTGCCGTAGTTTAGATCCCAGCCGTTCTCGTTAGACGCTTCGCGCATTAGCATGAAGCCTTGAGCGTAAGAGATGATCTTAGAAGCTAGTAGAGCTTGACGTAGTGCATCAACCCACTCTTGCTTGTCGCCTTCAACTGGAGTGATTGTCTTACCGAATAGAGTTTCAGCTTCAACACGTTGATCTTTCAGTGCAGATAGACAACGAGAGAATACAGACTCAGAGATAAGTGTTAGAGGAATACCTAGGTCTAGTGCGTTGATACCTGTCCACTTACCCGTACCTTTTTGGCCTGCAGTGTCTAGGATCTTTTCAACTAGAGCTTCACCGTCTTCATCTTTGTAGCCAAGGATGTCTGCAGTGATTTCAACTAGGTAGCTGTCTAGCTCAGTCTTGTTCCAGTCAGCGAATACTGCTTGCATCTCGTCAGCAGACATACCTAGGCCATCTTTCATGAACTGGTAAGCTTCAGTAATAAGCTGCATGTCACCGTATTCGATGCCGTTGTGTACCATCTTAACGAAGTGACCAGCACCGTCGTTACCAACCCAGTCACAACAAGGCTCGCCAGCGTCAGTTTTTGCAGAGATACCTTGGAAGATTGGCTTAACCGCTTCCCAAGCTTCAGCCGCGCCACCTGGCATGATTGAAGGACCGAAACGAGCACCTTCTTCACCACCTGATACACCAGTACCGATGAAGTGGATACCTTTCTCACGACAGTGCGCTACACGACGGTTAGTGTCTGGGTAGTTAGTGTTACCACCATCAATGATGATGTCGCCTTCGTCTAGAAGTGGGATTAGGTTTTCGATGAATGTGTCTACAACGTCACCAGCACGAACCATAAGCATCACTTTACGTGGTGCTTCTAGCTTCTCAACTAGCTCTTCTAGAGAGTAAGCACCAACAATGTTAGTACCTTTAGCTGGGCCTTCTAGGAACTCGTCTACTTTCGCAGCAGTACGGTTATGAGCCACAACTTTGAAGCCGTGGTCGTTCATGTTTAGGATAAGGTTCTGACCCATTACTGCTAGGCCAATTACACCGATATCACCTTTCATTATTTATATCTCCTTGCGGCTAGTCGCACTTATGCGATAGCACTTGCTGCATTTGAATCTAGGAACCACTCTGTCTCGCCAGTTTTAGACTGGATTTTCGCTGCCGGGTAAGGCAACTCTGAAGCAGGAGTAGTATGAATTTCTTTAACGATCTCAACTTTACCTGCACCCAGTACTAGGTAGCTGATTCGTTTTGCTGCTTCTAAAACTTTTGCTGTTTTAGAAACACGGATTTGACCCGACTCAGGGTGAGAAGCCAGTACAGACAGGTTCTCATCTTGGTAGTTAGTAACACCCGGGAACAGTGATGCTGTGTGGCCATCTGCGCCAACACCTAACAGAATCCAATCAAAAACAGGCGTGCCGTTTTCAGAAGGGATCACATCAGCCATCTCTTTTGCAAAGCGCTCTGCTTCTGCTTTAGGCTCATCTTCGCCGCGAATGCGGTGGATGTTTTCAGCAGGAAGGTTTACTTGAGAGAATAGAAGCGCGTTTGCTTCACCGAAGTTGCTTTCTGCATCATCCGGTGCAACACAACGCTCATCACCCCACCAAAAATGAAGGTTGTTCCACTGAATACCTTCTGCGTATGGCGCTTGCGCCAGCAGTTTGAAAAGCATTTTTGGTGTGCTACCGCCAGACAGTGAAATGTGAACAGGTTTACCCTGCTCGCTGTACGCTTTCATTTCGTTTGCTAGGCTTTCAACAACTAGCTCTGGCGTTTCAAAGATCTTGTGGTTGATCATAGTTCGCAGTAATCCGTGTCTGTTAAGTTTTTGCATGGGAAACGCCATGCGCGGCCATCACGTTGCAGAAGTTCATCTGCTTCCTGTGGGCCCCAAGTACCACAAGCATAGCCAAACAGTGCTTGAGGATCTTGTTTAAAGTCTAAGATTGGTTGAACGTACTTCCAACATGCTTCTACCGCATCGGTACGTGCAAACAGAGTCGCATCACCGTTAAGTGCATCAAGAAGAAGACGCTCGTAAGCCGTTAGCATCTGAGTTTCAGGCAAGTCAGAGTAAGAGAAGTTCATTTTCACTTCTTTTGCTTTGAAGCCGGCACCTGGCTCTTTCAAGCCAAAGCTCATCTGAATACCTTCATCCGGTTGGATACGGATAATCAGCTTGTTCTCTGGTGCGTCTTGACCAAATACAGGGTGTGGCGTGTTCTTAAAGTGAATCACGATTTCAGTCACACGTGTAGGTAAGCGTTTACCGGTACGTACGTAGAAAGGAACGCCATTCCAACGCCAGTTATTGATGTGAGCTTTCAAACCGATGTAAGTCTCGGTACGAGAATCATCCGCTACACCATGCTCTTCACGGTAACCTAGTAGGTGCTGACCACGAACATCTGATGCTGTGTACTGACCTAATACTAAGTCTTTCCGCAGATCATCTTCTTCTAATGGCTTAAGACACTGAAGCACTTTAACCACTTCATCACGAATAGAATCAGCGTTAATTTGTGCAGGTGGCTCCATACCCACCATTGCTAGCACTTGTAGCAAATGGTTTTGGAACATGTCACGAACTGCGCCAGAACCGTCGTAGTATCCGCCACGTTCTTCAACGCCAAGGAACTCAGCACCTGTGATTTCAACATAATCAATGAAGTTACGGTTCCACAGTGGTTCAAACATCGCGTTTGAGAAACGAAGCACTAGAAGGTTTTGAACCGTTTCTTTACCGAGGTAATGGTCGATACGGTAGATCTGGTGTTCTTGGAAGTGATGATGGATCTCTTCATCCAGCGCTTGAGCTGATGCTAGATCGTAACCAAATGGCTTCTCAATGATCAGACGACGCCAGCCGTTCTTCTCATCGTTCAGACCATGTGCAGCAAGGTTTGCTGGAATCACACCGTAAAGGCTTGGCGGGGTTGCCAAGTAGAACAATGTGTTATGGTTTTCGAATTGGTAGTCTTGCTCAAGCTTATCCAGACGTTGTGCTAGACGAGCGTAATCGTCTACATCTGAAGTGTTGATCGCTTGGTAATGCAGATGCTCAATAAATGCATTCAGCGTCTCTGGCTCAGTTTTTTCCATTTCCTGAAGAGACTTCTTCAGCTTCTCACGGTAAGACTCGTCGCTGTACTCAGTACGGCTCACTCCAAGAATCGCAAAGGATTCTGGAAGTTGATTGCTAGCATACAGGTGGTACAAAGCAGGAATTAACTTGCGGTAAGTTAGATCTCCCGACGCACCAAAAATAACGATGCTGCTGTTTTCAGGTATTACCATCATCTTTCCTATAAAAACAAGGTTTTTAGTATTCGCCAAAGGTATCAGCGACATACGAAAATAGATAATAGGTCTTGGCTATTACATCAATAGCAAGTGCCTATTACACTTGAGAATGCGTTTGGTAAACGAGGGTGAATGCTATCACCACTATTCGGGACAGTATTGTCTATGAGTATTTGATTTACATCAACCACTGTGAAGGCAATCGATTAAATATTGACTCATTTTGAACAAAATATAATCGACCATTGGTTTCACGAAGACTGAAAAAGAAGCAAATCGGCATTCTCGAACATTGTAGTCGAGAAAGAATGGCATCTGGTCTGCGGAGTGTAGTTTAATAAAGCGTGAGGAGTGTAAAACCAGATTATTCAACTGGTTTTACATTTTACTTAAATAGAAAGGACGTTGTTAGCACTGCCTTATCTTTTGGCTTTGTTATAACAGCGTTCAGGGCGCCCAACCGTACCGTAGTTCAAATCTGCTGTTAGTTCACCGGTAGTGATCAGGAACTCTAAATAACGTCTAGCAGTTGTACGGCTTGCACCAATTCGTTCGCCAGCTTCATCGGCGGTAATATTAACGGCATCAGCTTGTAGAAAAATAGCTCTGATCTTATCCAACGTTACGCCATCGATTCCTTTGGGCAAGGTTGATACTTTTCCTGAATCCGCTTTGGCATTGGCTTGCAGCATCTTATCAACCAAACCTTGGTTCAAATCAGACACGCTTTCGAACTCTTGTAACTGTGACTGATACTTCTTCAGCGCGGCTTCCAAACGAGGAAACATGACTGGTTTTAATAGGTAATCCACCACGCCGCCGCGCATCGCTGTCTGTAAGGTGTCTACATCTCGCGCCGCGGTAATCAAAATCACATCACACCCTTGGTTGTTACCTCGAACGTGATTAAGAATATCGATCCCACTACCATCTGGCAGATACACATCTAATAGCACCAAATCTGGTTTTAAGATGTCCAATTGCATAAGCGCTTCAGACTGTGTAGTGGCAATGCCAACCACGTCAAAGCCTCCCATCTGTTCTAGATAGCGATGGTGAAGCTCTGCAATCGCAATATCATCTTCAATGACCATGACTCTCGTGATTGCGTTCATTTATGTTCTTCCTTTAACCATTGTTTTTCCATCAAGGTGATCTTCATGTGATCACTCGTGCTCTATTGTTCTTCTTTTGGTAAATACACTGTCATACGTGAACCAAAATCGTTGTTATCGACCATTTCTAGCTGCCCTTGATACCGGTCGGTAAGCTGCTTAATCAGATATAAGCCAACACCGCGGTTTTGTTTCGCTTTACTCGATATGCCTTTTTCAGTCAGCGCATCGGTTGCCAAGTGCTTAGGTAAACCACATCCTTTATCTTCCACTTCAACGATAATCTCATTGCCAAAATCACTGATAGACACTTCAATCACGCGGCGCGCTGGGGCTATTTGCCCCTCTTGCTTAACCGCCATCATGGTGGCATCAAAAGCGTTATCAATGAGGTTGCCAAGAATCGTCACGACATCCTCTGCGTTTAACCAAACTGGCAGTGCCTCAAGCCTTGAGCCTTCTTCAACTTTAAGCTCCAAACCAATCTCTCGAGCTCGCTCTGTTTTTCCTAAAAGCATGCCTGCAATAAGAGGGTCTTTTACCGTCTCTCTTAAAAACTCAATTAAGCTCTGGTAATGTGCGGTTTCTTGACCGATCAGTTGCTGAACTGAATCCAACTCACCCATTTGAATCAAGCCACTGATAGTATTCAACTTGTTCTGGTGTTCATGTGTTTGCGAGCGCAACAAATCCGCGTACTCTTTGGTTTGCGAAAGCTGATCCGTTAAGTCGTTAATCTCATCGCGTAGTCGGAAACTCGACACCGCCCCAACCACTTCACCAGCAACAATAATCGGACTGCGGTTGGCAATGATCCGCTTATTGTTTAAATACAACTCAACATCGTGGTCGATGTCGCCTGTTGATAACAGCAGTTCTAAATCACTGCCTACTAACACATCAGAAAGGCGCTGTTGATTGAGTGCTTTATCTCTATCGATGGATAAAATATCGCAGGCACTTTTGTTTATTGAGCGTAAGATACCGTTCTTATCGATACTTAAAATGCCCTCTTTAACAGTGCTCATGGTGACATCTAACTCAACATACAGTCGGCCTATCTCTTCAGGCTCAAAGCCTAAAATAGCGCGCTGAAAACGACGAGATACATAACTCGAAATCAAAGCGTTGACCGCAACCACCAGCAACGCCATCACAATCAAAAAGGCTAAGTAAGGTTCGATTCGATCTTGCAAAGAATCCAATAGGTAACCAACTGACACGACGCCAATTATCTTCCCATCAGCGTCCTTAACGGCCGATTTACCACGAACCGAAAAACCTAATGAGCCTTTCGCTGTTGAAACATAAGACTCCCCGAACACCAATGCTTTTTGATTGTCTCCGCCACGCATTGGTTTACCGAGCCTGTCATCGTATGGGTGAATCAAACGAACACCTTTTTCGTCGCCAACAACAATAAACGCCGCGCCAATCAATTGAGTGAGGTTTCGGAATTTGGCTTGGGTTTCTTCAGGGAGGGTATGTGGGACGCCTTCGGGATTCAGTGTTCCTTTTTCTTCAATAATGCGCGTTACAAGGGGAGATTCCGAAAGAAACTCAGCCACACCCAACGCTTTCAACCCCATTTCTTGCTCTTGAGATTGTTTGATATAGGCAAAACCCGCCGCTGAAAGGATCAACAGCTCAACAAGGCCAGTTACTGTCATGATAATCAACAACCTTTTTCGGAAGCTGATACTACTCCATCTCATATAAATCCGTCCCTAGTGCTCAACAGGCAATGTTAACACTAAGTTAACCAGAGCACCTTTCCGCCTATACGAATTTGTGACTATTGCTCAACTAAATAATTAACTAGATTATTAATTGATATTCCTTTACGTTGCTCGCCTCGATAAATCGTTCGTTTTTAGAACGGATTAGTTGAAAAACCCAAAAAATCGAATAAATATTGAGCTAGATCACTAAGCTTTTAGGTGTTTTTTAGGTTGTTTAAAATAAATACAATTATAATGGTTGCATATAAAGGAGTTTATTATTGCCAAGCTATACGTTGCAATTTTAAGACAACGCTTTAAACCGGAATTTTGGTTAACAGAAAGGCAACAACTCTTCACCCACTGGACGTATCGATAAATAAAAGTTGCGTGCTCGCCGTTACGAATGATGAACAAACGGATTAAGTATTCTCCCCTATTCATCTCGCTATTTCACACTCGGCAGGCCAGACAACGAAGAGGTGACTGACAAAAGCAGCACCCAAGAATAAAGCATTGATGAGCAGGAAGTATCGATCAGTGGCAACGTCCGACAGAAACAGGATAAAAAACATAACGTATTAACATTGTTGAAAAGGAAACCAGGCAATGAAACGCGATACTTTTGGAATCTGCCTTACAAAGGCTATGCTGTTCAAAAACTTACAATCTACTTTTACTCATGTCAGAGCATATGAGAAGAACGAGACATCCCCGCTCGATCTAAAAGTGTTGTTAGCTTTCCCGCAAATGTCAGGTAGAGATTTATTACAAACCATGCAAGGTTCAAAACAATTGGTGTGGCGTGCCGATCACCATTGCCCAAGCTTTAAATAGCACCAGTCCATTTGTAGTAACTTCTTCTATACTGAACTTAAGGAGCACGATTCGTCGTGCTCTTTTCGTTTCTTTGTCTATAGACGCTAAATCCTTAATAGCATTCACATTATGTTAACGAATGATTATGCTATTTGCTCATATGAGGTAATCTGTTCAAGACAAATGATGATCCCCCTGTTAACATTAGAGCTAATACTCTAATTTGGTAATTAATGCAGATGACCAAACCGACATTCCGATGCCTTGCGATTGCCAGTATTCTTATCGGTACTATCAGTTCGCCAAGCTATGCTGCCACGCTCACTTTTTCTGAGGCGTGGCAAATACTCCAAGAGAACAACAACTCTCTTGCGGCTCAACAAGCTAACGTTGAGCGTTATCAACACCTTCAAAATGCAACCGGAAGCCTTAACCTGCCTTCAGTGACGTTAGGCGCAAACTACACTCACCTTGATAACGATGTCACTATCAATGGCGAGCAGTTTGCCGATAGCTTAAGTGGTGTACCATCCATTGGTCTTCCTGTTCCTCCTCAAATTATCAGTGCGCTTGGTGGCATTACCTCAACGATTACCGAGCAAGATATCTTCAGCTCTTCTATTCGCGCAGTGTGGCCTATTTTTACAGGTGGTCGAATTACCGCAGCACAAACCGCAGCTGAAGGTAAAAGCGAAGAAGCGCAAAGCCAACTGCTAATGGAAAAACAGGCTCGTTACGAAGACTTAAGCAAATATTACTTCTCAGTGATCTTAGCTGAAGATGTCGTAGAAACGCGTCGAGCAGTCGAAGCTGGCTTAACTCAACATCGTGATTTTGCCATCAAGTTAGAGCAACAAGGGCAAATTGCACGAGTAGAACGCCTGCAAGCGGACGCCTCTCTAGATAAGGCAGTAGTTGAACGCACTAAAGCTGAGAATGATCTTAAGATTGCTCAATTAGCCCTTACCCAAATTCTAGGTCAAAGCCAAAGCGTTGAACCTTCAGAGCAACTGTTTATCAACAAAAACCTACCTCATATGGATGTGTTCATTGATCAAACACTCATGACCTACCCTGGTCTTAAGATTCTGGATGCGAAAGAGAAACAAGCGAGCAGTTTAATCAAAGCTGAAAAAGGCAAATATTACCCAGAGGTTTATCTTTACGGGGATTACAGCCTCTATGAAGACGATTCGCTCGCCAGTGAAATGAAGCCAGATTGGTTAGTTGGCATTGGTGTCAACGTACCGCTACTCGACACCTCAGGTCGTTCAGACAAAGTGGCTGCTGCGCACAGTGCGGTATCTCAAGTTAAATTCCTAAAGTCACAAGCCAAACAAGACTTAACCGTATTGGTACAAAAGACCTACCTTGAAGCAAACCAAGCGATTGAAGAGGTTCAAGGCCTTAATTCTAGCTTGTCATTAGCTCAAGAAAATCTACTACTTCGTAAAAAAGCATTCACTCAAGGGCTTTCTAACTCGTTAGAAGTGGTTGATGCCGAGCTATACCTTGCGAGCATCAAAACACAGCAATCTGCTGCGCGATTCAAATACCTTATCTCTCTCAACAAGCTATTAGCGCTAACCAGCGAAATGAACGCTTACTCGAGTTACTTAACTTCTTCTGTTACGTCTGATTTCGACTCAAAAACAGATACCGCTAGCCAGTCAAAAGGATAATTCATGAAACCTATTAAGCCTCTTCTTCTATCTATAGTTGGTATCGGAATTGTTGGCTGGGTCGGATACAGTTTTTACCAAGCGTACCAACCTCAACCAGTTAAGCTTCAAGGTCAAATTGATGCACAGCAATACAGCATCTCTTCGAAAGTACCCGGTCGTATTGACGAGGTATTTGTGCGCAAAGGCGACTCTGTTGAGAAAGGTGAATTGATCTTCTCCCTTCTAAGTCCAGAGATCGACGCAAAATTAGAGCAAGCAAAAGCAGGTCAAAAAGCCGCTGGTGCACTGGCTCAAGAAGCAGAAAATGGTGCTCGTACTCAGCAAATTCAAGCCGCTAAAGACCAATGGTTGAAAGCTAAAGCAGCCGCAGACTTAATGGACAAAACCTACCAACGAGTAAACAACCTTTACAATGATGGCGTCGTTGCAGAACAAAAACGTGATGAAGCCCAAACACAGTGGCAAGCTGCTAAATACACAGAAAGCGCGGCTTTCCAAATGTATCAGCTAGCACAAGAAGGGGCTCGCGATGAAACCAAAGTGGCTGCTGCTCAAAAAGCATTAATGGCCGCTGGCGCGGTAGCTGAAGTCGAAGCCTACGCCAAAGACACACAAATCCACAGCTGGTTCAGCGGTGAGGTTTCTCAAGTGCTGCTTAGTAGCGGAGAACTGGCACCACAAGGTTTCCCAGTCGTGACCGTGATCGATACGAAAGATGCATGGGCGATACTCAACGTTCGTGAAGACATGCTCAAGCACTTTGAGAAAGGCTCACAGTTTGAAGCTTACCTGCCAGCTCTGGATAAATCGCTCACTTTCCAAGTGACGCACATTGCGGTGATGGGTGATTTCGCAACTTGGCGTTCAACAGATGCAGCACAAGGCTTTGACTTACGTACATTTGAAGTAGAAGCACGCCCAGTTGATACAAGCGAAACACTGCGCATGGGTATGAGCCTTGTGGTTGAGCTTTAGGTGACATATGTCTGCTAATACTCACTTACCAGAGCATCACAAAACGATAAACAGCTTACTTCGACAGTGGGCGATAGTCCGTAAAGACAAGTGGTTGTTGTCGTGCTTAACTTGGATACCTTTGCTACTTGCTGCAAGTATCTGGCTGATCTTTTCACAAGGTATCGCTCGTGATTTGCCTGTTGCAGTGGTTGACCTAGAACACAGCCAAATTTCGCAGCAGTTTACTCGCTTAGTCGATGCCTCACCTACCCTGCAGGTCACTCAGAAATACAGCTCCGCAAGTGAAGCAGCAAAAGCCATGATAGAGCGTGATATCTACGGCTACGTCGTTATACCTAGACATTTTGACCGAGACCTTTATCTTGGGCTAAACCCGCAGGTTTCCGTGTTCTACAACAGCCAATTTATATTGATTGGTAAACTGGTGAACTCGGCTTTTTTGCAAGCTCAAGGCACTTTCAACGCCCAACTTGAAGTGATTCAACAGCTTTCCCACGGAGATACCACGGTAAAATCCGCCTTGGGGCAAGCTGTCACCGTTCAAAACCAAATCACTCCGCTGTTTAACAAGAACACCAGCTATTCTCAATTCTTGGTATCTGCGGTTATTCCTGCTTTATGGCAAATCATGATAGTGGTAGGAACGATTTTAGTACTCACTGCAAATGTGCGAGCTCGTGGGCTAAAAGCGTGGTTATCGCATTCTCCGATCAAGTCCCTAGCATCAACACTCACCCCTTATGTTGTTCTGTTTTTAGGGTTTGGTATTGCGTTTAGCTTTTGGTTCTATCGCATTTTGGAGTGGCCATTTAACGGCAGCTTTATGGCATTAACCATTGCACAGTTACTAACGGTTATTAGTTGTATCATTATGGGTTGCTTGTTCTTCTTCTTGACGCTTGATCCAGCAAGAGCGATGAGCTTTGCAGGTGCTTTCACAGCGCCAAGTTTTGCGTTTATGGGGATCACCTTCCCTGTTACAGACATGAATGCGGCAGCCCAAGCTTGGAGAAGTCTATTGCCTGTTAGTCATTACATCGAAATACAAACGGTTCAATCCAGTTACGGTGTGAGCGCTGCGCAATCGCTGATGAACCTCACTTCAATGTTTTGGTACGTTATTCCTGCTTTTGTAGTGATCTTATTGATTAAAAAGCACTTAGCGCAAGCAGCACAGTCAACACAAGCAGAGCATAAAGGAGTAAATCAATGAGCTTTACTCAATTACTGAAGCAAGAACTCCTGGCGGTTCTGCGTAACCCAGTAGTATTACTGACCGTGTTTGGTGGTGTGGTCTTTTACTCATTCTTGTACCCTTTGCCTTACGCCAATCAAGTACCCCAACAATTGAAAGCGTCCGTTGTAAACCTAGACAAGAGCCAAAGCAGCTACCATTTAGAGCGAATGGTCGATGCGACCTCTCAAATTGATTTGGTTCGCCGTGACTCCACTATCTCAGACGCTAAACAGGCTGTACTCAATCAAGAAATTGGTGGGTTCATCGTCATTCCTGAAAACTTCTATAAAGATCTACTTCTAGGGAAAAGCCCAACACTCTCTTATGCGGGTGATGCATCTTACTTCCTAGTGTATGGCACCATAGTTGAGGGACTTGCAAAGGCAGGCGGCACGTTAGCCGCACAAGTTAAGGTGAGTCACTTGTTAGTTGAAGGTGTACCTTTAGAATCCGCAGCCAAAGGCTACAGCGCATTTAGCTTAAATTTAAAACCTACTTTCAATAGTCGAATGGGATACATCGATTACGTCGTTCCCGCTGTCTTTGTATTGATCCTTCAGCAAACCCTAGCCATGGCATCAGGGTTGGTTGGTGCAACGCAAAATGCTCAATCCACATTCGGCTATTGGTGCAGAGTTCATCCAACCAAACTAATCCTTGCTCGCAGTTGCACCTTAGTAGGGATCTACTACTTATTATCGATGTACTACTTCGGCGCCAGCTTTTCGATGTACGGGATTAACCTACTCGCCTCAATCTCACAGATTTTAACCTTGTTACTGCCCTTCTTATTGGCCAGCTGTTTGATTGGCATTTTTATCGGTGAGTTAGTGCCACGAAGAGAGTTAGTCACGGTTGTGGTGTTAATCAGTTCAATGCCACTGATCTTCTCTTCAGGTTTTATCTGGCCGATTGAAATGATGCCTGAATGGTTAGTACTGTTGTCACAACTGTTTCCAAGCACACCTGCTATCCAAGGTTTCTTAGCCCTGAATCAGATGGGCGCTTCGTGGCAAGAGGTCGCATCTCAATGGACGCTGTTATGGGGACAAGTTGTACTTTGGGGGTCGTTGCTTGCACTGAAGCTCTACCACAAGTCGAGCAAAAGCATCGTTAACCGCACTACCGATAATAGCCTTTGAGTGGTTTAGCTCATCGCAAACATAAAAAGCTCTGATAAAGGGCTTTTTTAATACCTCCGACTTGCTCCTTCCCTTGTAAGAGACTTTTCAAAACCTCCCAAAAACAAGCGTTACATCAAAGCTCATCTATTTTAGCTATCAATTTAACCGCCAATCTATATGCCTTTTCAAACTCAAAAATCATCAACTTATACCCAAAAGACGACAAAACACGAATTATTGTAAATTTATTGTAAAAATTTCTTTGACGGTATTAATTTTATGTATAGGGTTATCAATAAGACGTGGTAAGCCGAATATCATAGTCTTATTGGTTCACGTGCCAAAAGGATCTCCATATAAAACGTGATTAGTAGTGATATTTATCTCGTATTTCGACTTGGCTACAGAGCATTTTGTCGCTATCGAAGAAATAAATAAGCTATTGAAATATAAGACAAACACAACATAAGCAAACATAAATTAATAAAAAGACAGGGAAAACCATGAAAAACATAAGAGAATTATTTTTTGGGTTTATATTATTGTTTAGTTCCAGTGCATTTGCAGAAGAAGGATCATTTAATCAAGCTATCAGTAACTTAAGCAAAAGTGTTGATGGATTTTTCAACGACTACACAGGATGGTTCGTTGGACTCATATTTAAAAGTGTACCGGTTGGCGAAGCCAACTTCCCTATTATTGTTGGCTGGTTATTACTCGCTGCGTTGATCTTTACTGTTTACTTTGGCTTCGTTCAATTTAAGCGAGTCGGTATGGCTGTAGATATCATTAGAGGCAAGTACACAGACCCTAACTCAAAAGAAGACGGCGAAGTTTCCCATTTTCAAGCTTTAGCTACTGCCCTTTCTGGAACCGTCGGTCTTGGTAACATCGCAGGTGTAGGTGCTGCACTCGCCATTGGTGGCCCTGGTGCAACATTCTGGATGATTTTGTGTGGCCTTCTTGGTATGGCTTCAAAATTCTGTGAGTGTACGTTGGGTGTGAAATACCGAACTATCTTACCGTCAGGTGTGGTTTCGGGTGGTCCAATGTACTACCTGAGCCAAGGCCTAAGTGAGCGCGGATTGGGTGGGCTGGGTAAAGCACTTGCGATCGGCTTTGCACTGATGTGTATCTTGGGTTCACTTGGTGGCGGTAACATGTTCCAAGCTAACCAAGCTCATGCAATGCTAACGTATGCCTTTGATATCCCAAGTGAGTACGGTGTTATCACTGGCCTTGTACTAGCTGCTTTAGTTTTCTCTGTGATTGTTGGTGGTATGCCTTCTATTGCATCGGTAACAGAAAAAGTGGTTCCTTGGATGGCTGCGCTATATATCGGTATGGCTCTAGTTGTTATCGGTTCTAACCTTGATCAAGTTGGCCCTGCTTTCAGCGCAATCTTTACCGGCGCATTTACTGGCGAAGGTGTTGTTGGTGGATTCATTGGTGCGTTAATTCAAGGCTTGAAGCGTGCAACCTTCTCGAACGAGGCAGGTGTTGGTTCTGCGGCAATTGCTCACTCAGCGGTAAAAACAAAAGAGCCAATTACTGAAGGCCTAGTGTCACTACTAGAACCGTTCGTTGATACCGTAATCATTTGTACGATGACAGCATTGGTTATCACTATCGCTGGCCTAAACACAGGTCCATTCGATGGTTCAGGTTTAACAGGTGTAACTCTAACTGCGGCGTCGTTTACTGAAACTGCAGGTTTCTTCAAATACACCTTAGCACTAGCCGTTATCATGTTTGCATTTTCTACTATGATTTCTTGGTCGTACTACGGTCTTAAAGCATGGACTTACCTATTCGGTGAAGGAAAGGCTACGGAACTGGTTTTCAAAGTGATGTTCTGTGTGTTCGTTGTGATTGGTGCAACAATCCAATTTGGTGCGGTAATCGACTTCTCTGATGCAGCTATCTTTGCGATGTCTATCTTTAACATCCTAGGTCTATACTTCTTGATGCCTGTTGTTAAGAAAGAACTGCAATCATTCGTTGCTCGTGTGAAATCAGGTGAAATCAAAACCTACGAAAAGTAATCACTCGCCAATTAACACTGTTCTAAAAGTCTTGGCGATACCCTTTGCTTGAGAAAGCGAGAACAGAACAATAGCTTAGTCAAAATCCCTACCAGTTTTGCTTGTGGGGATTTTTTGTACCTAAATTTTCTTGTTCACGCTGCTTAGGATTTCGGCATACTTTTATACGGTCCACTACCTCTTCTACTTCAATCACATATGGTTTCGTTAATGGCGAATTACAGTCGTCAAACAATAAGCTACGGTGCAATTCTCACACAGATATTCATTCATGGTTTATCCCTGTCCATTGAGATGGTCTAATCAAAGAATGACAACAGACCGCATGTTCACCCTAGAACACCGCTATTATGCTGTTTATCAACCCTATAAATACGCGTGCAAAGTCACCAAATATTCAATTAATCACATATTAAAAACATTTTGCGGCTCTAATCACGAATAACTTGGTAATAGTGTGAAAACGGTTATGAACCATTCTGCAAAACTGATTAACAGAAGAAATAAGCCATCTGGAACGAAAAACGCCCAGACCATTTTCATGATGTGGGCGTTTGAATTGCTACTGCTAAAGACGAATGAATTAAAGGTTTGAGCTTATAAACCCATCTCTTCAGTTAGGGCTTTGATTTGCTCAAGATCCATGGTGTGAACTTCAATCATTTGTCTGATGTCGCTGAGACGTGAGTTCGCGTTATCTTGCTTCTCACAAGCGTCAGACTTCGCGTCCCAAGACGTACCATCTAAGAAAACATCACACGCTTTCTTCAATGATCCTAAGTTCTGCTCAATGGTATCTCTTTCTTTCTCAAGCTTTTCTAGCTCTTGAGATATTTGTAATTCTTTGCGGAAAAGCTCGCGAGAACGTTCAAACAAAGTCGACTGCATATCTGCCTGACGGTTTAGCTTCTGGTTATCTTGCTCTGTTTTATCTAATGTCTGTTTCTGCTCGTTTAACTGCTGCTCTAATGAGTAATTTGCTTTCTCTAACACGGCAGATTGCTTAGCAAGATCTTGAAGTTCTTTTTGATGCGCTTCTGCTTGCTCGGCCAAAGCCGCTTCAACCTTAGCATCAATTGCAGTATCAACTTCCGCAACTTTCGCTTCAACAGAAGACACCAACTGTGTTTTGCTTTCACTCAATTCTTTATAACGAGCTTCGAGTACCTGATAAGTGGATTCCCACTTGGAAGCTGTCACTGTAGAACCAATCAAGCCACCAAGAGCCAAACCAATAACGGCAGCGATACCGATATAGAGCTGACTGCGCTTATCGCGTTCTTCAATAACAACCACTTCATCTTGTTCGCTTTGTCCAGGTTGCTGGTTCACTAGCGGGTACTCCCAAAAATATGTTTAACGTTACGCGGTCACTGGCACTAATACCAATACTGATTTTGTAGGTTCAGTTAAACCTATCGCTCAAATCACAAGTACTTGAGCTTTAGTAACACGTTCATCCCATCTGCTCACAGACGGTTTAACGAGTTAATTCCGAAATCATTAGGCTGGCAGTATACAAAAGGAAGCTACTAACGATAACTATCACCACCCATTTTTGTACTTTTTCGCTTGTCCTATAACGAAACAGTATAAATGCCAACGCCAATAAAAAAACAATCGCTATTAGTCGAGTCATAACTCCTCCTTGTTTCTCTATTTTATACCATTTAAATAAGCAAGTTACGTCAGAGTCGCGTTGTTTGATCATTTAGTTGAACAACATTTGCTCAAACAGATATTTTGTAGCTGACATCACAATTTATATGATCTAGGATACGCCTACAGATTACCTGATAAGTCAGGTAATTGTTCCAATGAAGACTGCAGGAGAGTGGTTTTTAACTAAATATTAAAATTTAGTTAGATTGACCCGCCGAAGAAGTAAATCTTTCAGGTGCTTTATGCTGGAGAAATCCAGAAAAGTGAGGACTGTCGTTGGAGGAACCTCTGGAGAGAACCGTTCAATCGGTCGCCGAAGGAGCAAGCTTAGTGCCCGTTACTTATCTGTAAGTGATTCGCTAAGTGAAACTCTCAGGCAAAAGGACAGAGGAGTGGAAAGCAACAAGCCTTAATTAACAAAAGAATTCTATCTAGAAATCCGTATGTATTAAGTGGTGCTACCGATCCCTGCGATCTGCACTGCCTTCCCTCTTCTCCTTAAATTTTTAATTTATTAAGGGGAATCTATGAACCACCTACAAGCTACACTACAAACCATCAACCAATTCGTTTGGGGACCACCGCTGCTTATTCTGCTAGTGGGTACAGGTATCTACTTTACTTTTCGCTTAGGCTTACTCCAGTTTAGACACCTCCCAACCGCGCTAAAAATGGTGTTTAGCAAAGACAAATCCGGTACGGGTGACGTATCCAGTTTTGCCGCTTTGTGTACCGCGCTTTCAGCAACTATTGGTACAGGTAACATTGTTGGCGTAGCGACCGCGATCAAGATTGGCGGCCCTGGTGCCCTATTTTGGATGTGGCTTGCCGCGTTATTTGGCATGGCGACTAAATACGCTGAATGTCTACTAGCCGTAAAATACCGCAGAACCGATAGCAATGGTGAAATGGTTGGCGGCCCAATGTACTACCTGCAATACGGAGTGGGCTCAAAAATCTTGGCGGTAATGTTCGCTGTATTCGCTTTAGGCGTTGCCTGTTTCGGTATTGGTACCTTCCCACAAGTTAACGCGATCTTAGACGCTACTGAAATCTCATTTGGCGCTCCACGTGAAATGTCGGCAATCGTTTTAACAATATTGGTGGCAGTGGTAACGCTTGGTGGTATTCAATCTATCGCTAAGGTTGCAGGAAAAGTGGTTCCGACCATGGCGGTGATGTACATCGTTGCGTGTTTGAGCGTTCTGGTTTCAAATGCAGACCAACTACTGAATGCCATTACCCTTGTTGTTACCTCTGCGTTTAGCAACACAGCAGCAACAGGCGGTTTCTTTGGTGCGAGTATCATGCTTGCTATTCAATCGGGTATTGCTCGTGGTGTATTCTCTAATGAATCTGGTCTAGGTAGCGCACCCATGGCTGCGGCGGCTGCAAAAACAGATTCATGTGTGAAGCAAGGTCTGGTCTCTATGACAGGTACCTTCTTCGACACCATCATTATTTGTACGATGACAGGTTTGGCGCTTATCTTAACCGGTGCTTGGCAGACTGACCTTTCTGGTGCTGCAATGACCACTCATGCATTTGCTATTGGTCTGAATGCAGACACGCTCGGCCCTATGCTGGTTTCTGTTGGTCTAATCTTCTTTGCGTTTACTACGATTTTAGGTTGGAACTACTACGGCGAGCGCTGTGTTGTTTTCTTGCTAGGTACTAAAGCAGTCCTACCTTACAAGATTATCTTCATTGCGTTGGTGGCTTCTGGTGCATTCTTGAAGCTCGACATGATCTGGATAATGGCAGATATCGTGAACGGTCTGATGGCAATTCCAAACCTAATCGGCCTTATCTTGCTACGCCACGTCGTTATCGAAGAAACTAAGCTGTTTTTCAAACCATTATCTTCTTCTAGTGATTATAAAACTGTAAAAGCCTAATCGAGATAAATTGCAAAATAAAAGCCAAAGCCCACAATCAAATGTGGGCTTTTTATTACCTAAGTAAATAAAAAATTTAATTAACTAAAAGATTACTTAAAACAATTACCCCAAATATTACAAGACTTTTAAATAGCAACTTGCACTAATAAAGCGAAAGATTAATTAGTTATTACTTATATTAAATATTATGTATTTTCAAGAAACCAAAAAAATTCAAGAAAAAGCAACATGTGGCTTTTATTCATATATAAGTCAGTTTATAGTCGCTAACATTGTTGAGATAATTATAATAAAAATAAAACGTTGGCTATATGATCAAATTTGACCCTATAACAAATCGTATTTATAACGACGATCGTTCCATTAAAATTGGATATCGAGAAACACGAGTCTTAGAGCTTCTTCTTAAACACGCGCCCGATATTGTGAGTAAGCAAGATATTATTAACTACGCTTGGGGTAACGAATTCATAGGGGATACTTCTCTCGCGAAAAGTATCAGCTTGCTGCGCCAAAAGTTCGTTAAGCTTGGGACCAAAGATTCACCAATAGTGACAGTTCCAAAGGTCGGTTACCGCCTCATAGACCATTGTGTTTGTATCGAATCTACTGTGGACGATACAAGCATTACTGCGCCTGAAGATACAACTCCGCCGTTGCCTTTACCTGACAGCGAAGTTAAGGCGACCTCAGGCGAAAAACACAACGGAACCCAAGCACTGTCCGTCTATCGTAAAATTGCCTATTCAAAGAATCTTGTGTGCTATTTTACTGCTAGCGTGCTGCTAGCAGCATCAATCGCGTTGGCATTCAGTAAGTTTCACGACAAGAGTCTCCATGAAGTAAAACCATCAGACCGGCTGACCGAGTATTGGATAGGCCAACTACAAATATTTCAAGACCCACAAATGACCCTAACTCCCGAGTTGAAAAGGCTTCTTAACAAGTACCAATGTGACTGTATCGCTTATATCAGCGAAGAACCTGGTTATTCTGAACTTGCGATACTCAATAAGGTAACTCGCAAATCAGTGAACATTTTTTACAACCCATCACAACTGGACAAAGCCAGTAAAGAGATTGAGCTATTCCTAGGAAGGGGGTCATTATGATGCCGTTTGTTGCTGTCTTCTCCGCACTAATCCTATTGGCAGGGGTGTGGAGTATTCCTGATTCTCACAAACTTGAAGATCACAGTTACCAGCATAGTATGATCGATTTGCTCTCTGAAGATAACGTATTACGAAGCGATGGATTCACAAAAATTAGGGATAACAAAGTTCTGCATATCGTCTCAATTCAAGACGATAAAATACCAAACCCTATCGTTCTTCGATTTCAAGGAAATGCGGGACACTCTACATCATTTAATTTTGCCATTGCTGGCACTATAGACCTACTGTCGGTACAGAAAATAAACGAGGCAATGAACGACAATGTGTTATCACCATACCTTTTGTTGAACAATGATCCACTAACGTTGAATATTGATATTTTGAGTGCGAATGAAGCATTTGCCATTATTCGGAGTTGTAATACAGGTCGTACTCAGCTGTTAGCTAAACGCTAAATTACCTCCTTAACGAGTAATAAACTCCCTTCAAAGTTATATTATTTAAGATGGATTTCGACTCAGTTCGAAATCCATCTCTTTCCTTTAATCTATTATTTATCTTATTTTTCATTCTCAAAACTAATAATTCTCATAATTGAAACACCCCTTATCTATTCCATATATCGTCACTTCATAATAAGAACTAACGAAACAATTGAAGTAAGATCCCATTCTTAGTTCCAAATAGCCTCATAAGTACGAAGTAGTACTATTCACAAGTAATTTTTTTGAAAATAATAATCGATTAAATAGAGCTTATCGTTAATTCTCATCTCACATCCCAGCCTGACATTGCCAGCAACAGTAATTACTTGGTAATCCACGGAAAACCAAAGAAGCATTTTCAACCTCAAATCCACATTGACGTTAGTCGAATCTTAAGAAATCTTCATTTTTCTAAATTCATTTTGAAGTGAGCCAACAAAATTCATATTCGTTGCACAAATTTTCATCAATAGACATAATTATCAATTTAAATAACTGATTTTAATTCAAAAGAAAATTCAAGTATTTTTACTATAGTTACTTCTATCAGTATGGAAAAGTGAAATGGTCCTGCATCAGCAAGATATAAAAAGCGTTACCAATATAAAAATGAAAATGAGGGAATTGTTTGTGATTAGTAAAAATAAAAGTATCTTGGCAGCAGCAGTGTTGTCTGTACTGTCGACCGGAGTAAACGCGAAAGTATACCCAGATCAAATCGTGCGTGACAATTTAGGTGAAGATGTCTGTCGCACAGATTATCGCCCTTTAGATCACTATGAAGCTCAAGAGCACAGAGACTTTCTTATGCAGCAAATGGGGAAATGGGATATTGTTGGCTTGGAAGGCAACTGGGTTATTATGGGACCGGGTTACCATGGTGAGGTTAAACAGACTGGTCCGAACAATATAACCTTCTGTTACCCAATTAACGAACAATCAGAAATTCCATCCTACTCCGCTGTTGCCATAGAAGAAGGCGATGAAATTGATGTTGAGTATAGCTTAACCCATGCTCAAGATGAGTTTGTCCGTCCGCTAAGTTACTTAGCGCATTACCTCGGTTATGCTTGGGTTGGCGGGAATAGCGGCCAATATGTCGGCGAGGATATGATCACAAGCCGTGTCGGTGACCATTGGGTTATTGAAGGAAACAACAACGGTTCTTGTGATGGTTACCGATGTAACGAAAAAACAAAAATCATTGTTGATAACTTTGCCTTCAATATGTCAGATGAGGACTTCACGCACGGTGAAGTTAATGAGTCAGAAAAGGAACTCGTAAAGACCGTTTGGCAAACGGTTGAAAACAATACCGATACTGAGCAATCATATACGGTCACCCTAAAAGTAATGGAGTCGCAAACTTGGTCAAAAACAAACGATTACGGCTTTTCAGAAAGCGTTTCCGTTGAGAATCAGTTCAAGTGGCCTTTAGTTGGTGAGACCAAAGTCAATATCAAGCTTGAAGCGAACCAAAGCTTCGGTGAGCAGAATGGTGGATCTTCTTCAGTAGAAGTATGGCAACAAGCTCATCCAGTTGTTCCTCCTCACTCCAAAGTTCAAGTTAAAATCGATCTGTGGCGCTCATCTATCTCATACCCTTACCAATTCAACGCTGATATTGCTTATGATGTTGAATTCTATGGCTTCCTTCGTACTGATGATAATGCATGGCACTCTCACCCACATGACCGACCATACAAGTCTCACACATTCACAATGGGCCGACCAAGCGAAAACTCTGCTAACATTCCTTACCAGTGGGATCACCGCTACATTCCGGGCGAAGTAAATTGGTGGGACTGGAGTTGGGCTATTCAACACTGGAGCCTGGGGAGCATGCAATACGCAACAGGTGCTAGCTTACGTCCATTCCACTCTTTCGTATCTGGTAATTTTTTTGCAGATTCTTCATACTCTGGTGAGATCGTTTACGGTAAACCTATTCCAATCGATGATGATACTCTAAGCGCACGAAGCAGTATTGAAGGCGATAAAGTGACAACTACAGACCTTGGACCCCTTCAAGTAACGACCAACTTTGATGCCGATGAACTGAGTGATCTAGGCTTTGAAGGTGCTGAGTTAGACATTCGTTTAGATGACTAATACAGTCAATCTATATACACGGTAATAGGACACTTACCGTGTATGACGACAAAGCCCACGCTAATTTGGTAACAAGAACCTAGCGAGGGCTTTATTTTTTTCACAATGAGACAGAAACTAAGCCTGCTTTTCCATCAGAAGTTTGACGCCTAACCCCACCAATACCATACCGGTTACCCCTTCCATCCACTTCATAAAGCTTGCGTTCTTTAGTAGATTTTTAGCTGAATTTAATGCCCCCGCTAAACCGCATTGCCAAAGCATAGCGATGATAAAGTGAACCGAAGCCATCAGCATAGACTGCAATAACGGCGAGCCTTCAGGATTAACAAATTGAGGTAAAAACGCCAAATAGAAGACTGCGGTCTTTGGATTTAAAACGTTAGACAAAAAGCCTTCTCCTAGCGATCGTTTGGCACTGTAGGCTTGTTGAGTTTGCTCGCCTACTTTCAACCCACCACCGTTTTTCATCAATGTACGTAAGCTACTTAAACCAAGCCAGATTAAGTAAACAGCACCCACCATTTTTACAGCTTGAAATAGCTCTGCTGATTGAGCAAGAATCGCAAAAATGCCGACTGCAGAGAAAAAGGCGTGTACATATAACCCAGCACAGATACCGAAGCTTGTCATACAGCCGTCAGCTAAGCCAGAGCGACTGGTGTTGCGAATCACCAATGCTGTATCCAAGCCAGGCGTTAACGTTAAAATAGTGATGGCAATCAGAAATGCCTCAAAGTTCAAAATATCCATATCATTATCATCTTTGTTCAGCGTTCTATCATCAATACCGCTTATCTACACATTTCGCAAGCAACAATTACCACCAGCTATACAAGTCACTGAATTTGTGCACAATGGTACAGTTTAATTTGTTAAAAAATAGTAAATTCGAGCCACCGTATCGCTCGATACTATTATTGCTATATCTTCGACTGAGAAGTACAGCATTAGTCAAAGCGAAGCCGTAATAAAGCACATGAGAAATGAACCTTATCGATCTTCCGTGTTAAGGGCATTCAACGAAACCAAATTAAGAGTAGTCAAATGAGCGCATTCAAAAAACTAGTCGAACACTCTCAAAAATGTTCACGTTTTCAACATCTAGCTTCAATTTGTGGTTGGGACCAAGCGTCAATGATGCCATCTGGTGGTAACCAAGCGCGTAGCGAAGCGATGGCAGAACTTTCAGTTCATATTCATGGATTGATGACTCAGCCACAGCTGGCCGATTGGATCTCTGACGCTGAAAACGAAGGCCTGAATAATGAACAACAATCATCGCTTCGTGAAATCAAACGTCAATGGCAGCAAGCTAACCTACTCCCTGAGAAACTGGTTGAAGCTAAGTCGCTAGCGGGTTCAAAATGTGAGCATGCATGGCGTAGTCAACGTGGAAACAACGACTGGGTTGGTTTCGAAAAAAACTGGCGTGAAGTGGTAGAGTTATCTCGAGAAGAAGCTCAAATTCGTGCAGAAGCAGCTAACCTATCACCTTACGATGCAATGCTAGATATCTACGAACCAGGTACTAGCTCAGCATCATTAGACACCTTGTTTGCGGATGTTAAAACTTGGCTTCCAGGTCTCATTGATGAGGTCATTGAAAAGCAATCAAGCGAGCAATTTAGTGCTCCCAACGGCTTTTATGCCGCTGAAAAGCAAAAAGCACTAGGCTTAGAAGTCATGAAGTTACTTCAATTTGACTTCAATCACGGCCGATTAGATGAAAGTGTTCACCCATTCTGTGGTGGTGTGCCTTCAGATGTCCGTATCACAACTCGCTACGATGAAGCCGAATTCGTTCAAAGCTTAATGGGCATCGTTCATGAAACAGGACACGCGCGTTATGAGCAAGGCTTACCAAAACATCTAGCAGGCCAGCCTGCAGGTCAAGCTCGTTCTATGGGTATCCATGAATCTCAATCGCTGTTCTTTGAGATGCAAGTTGGCCGCAGCGACCCGTTCATTGGGCACTTGGCAAACCTAGCGGGACAGCAATTCTCTGGTTCTGAATTTGAGAAAGATAACTTCCAGAAGATCTACACTCGTGTGAAGAAAGACTTCATTCGTGTCGATGCTGATGAGCTAACCTACCCTGCACACGTTATCTTACGCTACGAAATCGAACGTGACCTGATCAATGGAAAAATCAAGCACACTGATGTACCTGAATTATGGAACAGCAAGATGCAGTCTTACCTGGGTTTGAGTACGGAAGGCAACTTCACCAACGGCTGTATGCAAGATATCCACTGGACAGATGGCGCATTCGGCTACTTCCCATCTTACACATTAGGTGCAATGTACGCGGCTCAGTTCATGGCTTCAATGAAGAAAACAGTAGATGTGAGCTCAGTAATTGAAAGCGGCGACCTATCCCCTATCTTCACTTGGTTAGAGTCGAATATTTGGAGTAAAGGCAGCCTACTCACTACCAATGATTTGGTAAAAGGTGCAACGGGTGAAACCTTGAATGCGCAATACTTCAAAGATCATTTGAGAAGTCGTTACCTTTAATCGATCCAATTAACAAAGGCTGTATAGAACAATAAATGAAAAGGCTGAGCAAGTTACTGACTCAGCCTTTTCATAGTAAAGTGGGCTCTATAATATCCTATAGATTCTGAGCTTTACCTACATTACTTACCTTTCAACATATCGAAAAAGATCTCTCTCGACACTGGTGTATTATCCCTGTGCGTCTCATACAAAACGTGTTCTTCAGCGTCTGCAGACTTCGATAACTTGATACTCCACAAGGCTTTTAGTTGATTAGGTACGATCGAGTAACGAACATCAATGACCCGAAGCGCATCATTTGGGTCTTGTGATACAAAGCCATTCGAAAACCAGCGAAAACGCTCAATGTCTTTTGCTTGCTGTGAATTGAGGTCAAGCCAGGGGAAATCCCGACTAACATTCAGTTTAACGATCGAATCACCAGGATAAGTTTTAACGGAGGTGCCGACTCGAACAGCATCTACGTAGTATCGAGATTCTGTTTCGTACACCACTTTCCACACTAAGATATTCGCAAAGCTCGGCTTGGCTTCTAACCGAATAGGAGTATGTTGGCGTTCTTGTGCTAATTGCCATCCTATCGCTTCTACTCTATCCCTTTGTATCATGCCTAACGTCGGATAAATCAAAGCCCACAGAAACGCAATACGCGCTAACCAAGGTGTTCGCTTCCATGTCGCCAACACCAACAATATTAAGATAGGAATGGTATAGACAGGGTCGATAATCGAAATAGTATTCCAAGCATAACGTTCGTTGGTGAACGGCCAGAACAGTTGAGTGCCATAAGTGGTACAAGCGTCTAGCAGTGCATGAGTACCGTATCCCAATGCACAAAACAGCCAACTTTGTTTAAAAGAAAGCCCACATCTTTTTGCAATCAGATGATGTAGAGCCAAGGCACAGATCAAACTGCCAATGGGAATAAAGAAGAGTGAATGGGTAAATTGTCGATGAAATTCCAAAGCCAACAAAGGGTCACTTTGAGACTTAATCAATGCATCTAAATCTGGTGCCAACCCGGAGAGCAGACCTAATACCCCAGAAACAACCAAATGTTGTTTTCTACTCGCCGATTGTGACAAAGAAGCACCTAGCACGCCCTGCGTTAACGGATCCATAAATCACCCACTTTTAGCATTCCCTTGAACTGAACAAGTACATTTAGCTATAGCAGTGGATTGTCATAACCAAACGATTTTATCAATATACTCATGTACATAGCTGTATAAGCATAGACCGATAAACAAAAAAAGAGCAGTTATGAAACTGCCCTTTTCTCATTATTGGTGGTTGATCAATTTATTCGGTTTTGCTCTATATATTGATACTTGAACGATCTTCAATTAACGAGCCACCATACTTGCCGCGATAACAACCAACAGTACTGAGAAGATCTTCTTGATGGTTGGAACGGGTAAATGGTTTGTTGCTTTTGCACCTAAAGGTGCGGTGAACCAAGACGTGCACACAATACCCAGCAGCGCAGGCAGATAAACAAAGCCAGCAAAACCGTCGGTTAGCGCAAAGTGGCTGCTGCCTGAAGTGATGTAACCTATCGAGCCAAACAACGCGATCACAATGCCACAAGCCGACGCACAACCAATCGCCTTTTTCATATCGACCGAAAAGAACGTTAATAGCGGGACCAGCAATGCACCGCCACCAATCCCTATCATTGCAGACAAGCCGCCAGTAATGGTCGTCAGAACCGTTAATACACCTTTATTCGGTAGCTTTCGTTCCTTAGGTGCGTCATTTTTGCTGCTTAAGAACATCTTGATCGCAATAAGAACCACGCTCACGGCAAACACAATACGAACAACTTTCTCGGGCAACAGAGCCGCCATAAAGCCACTAATCAGTGCGCCCAGAGCAACACCAAGCATGATCCAAGGCGCAATATTCCAAGGCACATTTCCATTCTTATGGTGAGCTAGCGCTGAAGAGGTTGAAGTAAATAGAATCGAAGCCAGCGAAGTGGCAATTGCAGCAACAACCACTTGGTCGGACGGTAGAACGTCTAAATACAGTAAAATGCTGCTTAGTACCGGCACAATGATCAGCCCTCCGCCAATGCCTAACAAACCGGCTAGAAACCCAACACCACTGCCTAATAACGCACAGTAGAAAATCAACAACAGCAATTCACTCATTTCATCCATCTCTTATTCAATTAATTGTCTTAAATAACACACTATTAATGTGGTTATATTTCCATCAAGATAATTAATATAACTGACACCAGCTTTGATTTTCAAACAGATAGATCATGAATATTCCTCATGTTGATTGTGAAGTATTACCATTGTTAATCCTCCCACCTTCCAAGTATAAAAATATTAAGCGATTAACTTAATGCGACATATTTAAAGAATATAGCCAGCACTCTTAATACGGTCACAAGCAAAAATAACGCAGTGATATAAAAGACCGAGAGTAAGTCAGACAACGAATTGGGAAGTCAGAACAGTATGAATAACGAATTTAATTTTACGATTAAGAGCATCAGCCTCGACGAAAACTACACACCTTCAGACAGCACGCGTATCACCACCAACTTCGCAAATTTGGCGAGAGGTGAAAGCCGCCAAGCTAACTTACGTAATGCTTTACAGATGATTGATAACAGCTTCAATGCTCTAGCACATTGGGACAACCCTAAGGGCGACCGCTACTCTGTTGAGCTTGAAATCATTTCTGTTGATATGGACATTGAAAGCAACGGCGAAGCATTCCCTTCAATTGAAGTGCTAAAAACCAATATTCTGGACCACAAAACGAATGAGCGCATTGAAGGTATTATCGGAAATAACTTCTCTTCTTATGTTCGAGATTATGATTTCAGCGTATTACTTTTAGATCACAATAAAGGCCAAGATAAATTCAGTATTCCAGCCGGTTTTGGTGATTTGCACGGCAAGCTGTTTAAATATTTCGTTAACTCTCAAGCGTACAAAGAGAACTTTAAGAAACCACCTGTTATTTGTTTGAGTGTTTCAGATAATAAAACCTATTACCGAACTGAAAATCAACACCCTGTATTAGGCTTTGAATACCAACCTAACGAGTCTTCTTTAACTGAACAATATTTCAAGAAGATGGGATTACAGGTTCGTTATTTCATGCCGCCAAATAGTGTTGCTCCTCTGGCTTTCTATTTCTTTGGTGATCTGCTGAACGATTACTCTAACCTAGAGCTTATAAGCACCATCAGTACCATGGGTACGTTCCAGAAAATCTACCGCCCTGAAATCTACAACGCGAATGCTGTTGCAGGTAACTGTTACCAACCAAACTTGAAAAACTTGGATCACTCACTGACTCAAATCGTGTATGACCGTGAAGAACGAAGCAAGCTAGCTGTTGAACAAGGTAAGTTCGCAGAAGAAAACTTCATTAAGCCATATCAGTCGGTACTAGAAAACTGGTCTGCCAACTACGCGCTGTAATCGTTCGATTTTACGCGCAATAGGAAACATACGCTCCACTTTTGGAATCTAAGGACAGGCAGAATTATTATGAAAACACTATTACCGACTTCAACAGCAGGCAGCTTGCCTAAGCCGTCTTGGCTAGCACAGCCAGAAACACTTTGGTCTCCATGGAAACTGGAAGGCGATGAACTCACAGACGGCAAACAAGATGCGCTGCGTGTGTCTCTGCATGAACAACAGCAAGCAGGCATCGATATTGTGAGTGATGGCGAACAAACCCGCCAACACTTTGTAACGACCTTCATTGAACACTTGAATGGTGTTGATTTTGAAAAGCGTGAAACCGTTAAAATCCGCGACCGATACGATGCAAGTGTACCGACAGTGGTTGGCCCAGTTTCTCGTCAGAAATCCGTGTTTGTTGAAGATGCGAAATTCTTACGTCAGCAAACTGACCAACCGATCAAATGGGCTCTGCCTGGTCCTATGACCATGATAGATACACTTTACGATGCACATTACCAAAGCCGTGAAAAACTGGCGTGGGAATTCGCAAAGATCCTCAACGAAGAAGCCAAAGAATTAGAAGCTGCAGGCGTTGATATTATCCAGTTCGATGAACCCGCCTTTAACGTGTTCTTTGATGAAGTGAATGATTGGGGTATCGCTTGTTTAGAAAGGGCCATTGAAGGGCTTAAATGCGAAACCGCAGTACACATTTGCTATGGCTACGGCATCAAAGCAAACACAGATTGGAAGAAGACATTAGGCACTGAGTGGCGCCAGTACGAAGAGGTATTTCCTAAGCTGCAGCAATCGAATATCGATATTATCTCTTTAGAGTGTCACAACTCTCATGTACCTCTTGAGCTGCTTGAACTAGTGCGAGGCAAGAAAGTGATGGTTGGCGCTATTGATGTTGCTACAGATTCTATTGAGACACCGGAAGAAGTGGCTAGCACTCTAAGAGAAACACTTAAGTATGTTGATGCAGACAAGCTCTACCCTTGCACCAACTGCGGCATGGCTCCTCTACCTCGCGAAATTGCCTCAGCGAAGCTAAATGCACTCAGTGCTGGCGCAGAGATCGTTCGTAAAGAACTTTCAGCGTAACGGCTGTTCTGAATACAAAAATTAAATTTTGAAGCCTAAGTATCACATTGATGCTTAGGCTTTTCTCCTTTTAAGTGAAGCGTGTTACTCGCAGTCGCTTACCAAGTTTTATCCAAGTCTTGAGCGTATAAGGAGATCGCTCGTTGGTACTCTTTAATCGCCTCACTATTGGTCGTAGAAACCAACAACTCAAGCAACAGAGACGTCGCCTCTTTATGTCGACCTAAGTTGTACAGACACATTGCGTAGAAAGGCTTCACTTCTATCGAATTTGGATACTCAGCCATCGTCTGTTCGAAATGGCTTAAAGCCTCAGTATACTGACCTAGGCTTCGGTAAGTGCTTGCTAAGCCAAACAACGCATCAAAGCGCTCTACGGAAGAGAGCTTCCCTTGCAAAGACAAAACATAATGCTCAATCGCCTGCTGTTCTTGACTTTGGTTGTCGTAAGACCAAGCTATCTGCAAGTGCGCCTTTGCTGCATAGTTTTCATCACTTAATAGTGTCGCCAACAAGTCTCGCGACTCTTGATATTTCTGTTCTTTTCGAAGCGCAATGGCTTGTGAGATAGTTGTTTCCATTCTTAATACCTGATAGCTCTGCGGTTGGGATACACGCGCTTCTAATTTAAGCCTAATGAGTTACCTAGGCAGCATAAGCAGATTAGTGCACGAAGTAAACGATGCTAGCACACAAGCAGAGTTTGAAATATTGGTTTACGTACAACCTAACCCAAAAAACAACACCAAGTTCGACACGCGAAAGTGATTCGACTCTTCTTAAGTTATGGACGCTTTTATATATTTTAGTTATTACAGGGCCACTGTCGCCTCAATCTCAATTCTTAAATCAGAGTGAATCAATTTAGATACCTCGACTAGGGTACAAGCTGGAAGATACTCTCCATAAAAGTCGAACAATAATTCTCGAAGACTGCCTAGTTCAGACATATCACAGATAAAGATCGTCAGCTTAATAAGATCACTGACTGCTCGCTGTTCATGCTCTAGTATTTGCTTGATCTGACTAAGTATCTCGTTCGTCTGCTCACCAATTCCTTGATCCTGTGAACTTGTGCCGTAAGCAGTCAAACCAGAGACATAGAGCGTACCGTTGTGCTTTGTCGCGTGAACATAAGGCCCAGCAATTGATGGCAAGCCTTGATAATTTATACGTTCAACCATTTCGTTTCCTTTATAGTCCAGTTAATTGCAGCTCCATTTCAACAAGCCCCTTCACTTCAGAAATTTTTGTAAAACCTTTTGATTGGTAAAGCTTAATCGCAGGGTTCTCACTGAATACACGCAGCACTAACTGATTCGATGCCTGACTGCTCGCATGTGCAATCACTAAATCCAAACACTTAGAGCCAAAACCTTTACCTTGGTATTCGGCTAATATCTGTAAATCTCGAAGGAACGTGATGTCACTGGTATAACTAAAGCGGACAACACCAATACGCATATCACCTACATAAACTTCATAGTTATCTAACTCGTCCCAACTGCGTAAAAACTGCTCATGACCCCAAACGATCCCGCGCGTATCGTAGTAAGGCGCCATATTCGTTTTGGTGATCGATTCAGCGAACTTAGGGTCTGAACCTTTGACCAACTTTACTTCCATATTGTGTCCTTTGTTTTCAAGTTGCTTCCTAATACTGCATCAAAAAATGTTATAAGTATTGAATCAAAAACGTTAAGAGGATTTAAGGGACATATCCGCATCTAAAGCCTTTTCCAACCACATTGAACTGATGTATTTGCCATTTTTCTTTGCATATTCATTGAACACACCAACTTCTCGAAAACCAAAATGCTTATGTAGTGCGATCGATGCCTCATTGGGTAATGCCACACCGGAAAGAACGCGATGAACACCGAAATCAATGATTGATGCGAAGAGCTGAGAATACAACTTAGAGCCTATCCCTTTACCTTTTGCATCTTCAGCTAAATAAATTGTGACTTCGGCTGTATCTTCAAATGCGGATGTTGCTCTGTACGGTTGAGAGCATGCGAAACCAAGTAGCGAGTCGTTTTCGGTTGCGACATAAAGTTGATATTTACTATCACTCGAGAATTGAGAGAACCATTGCTGTCGATTTTCCAACGAAAACCTCTCTTCTTCAAAGCGCGCGTTAGTGTTCTCAATATAGAAATTGAAGATGCAAGTAATTGCGGCTATATCGGACAACTCTGCAGTTCTAATTTTCATTTAATACCCTTTCGGTTCTCACTGATTCGCGATTAGGACTAAGCATCGACCTTTTCTATAAACCAAGTCCCTTGGCACGGGCCATTGGTTAAATACCAACGACCATCAAACCGCATGCCGCTGCCTGTTGCTGAAAAGCGATAGTCCCATTGGCGATGTTTGGCATATAACCGTAATTCACCGCTTTCTGAAACCCAACCCTCTAATGCTGTTCCGCTGTAGGTAAGCCTCAAAGTGGCTTTACCTTCACGAATGTTTCCTGTGATGGTTGTTCGCTCACACATATTATTGCCAGTGGTGTTAACACGGCGACCTAGCCACTCACCGTCAAAGTCAGTAGATGGTACAAATTGAGGGCTATTCGGCAGTTTAGGAAATGACTCAGAATTACTGGACCCGAACCATTGAAGTTCGCGGCCAACGAGGAAGAAGACAACAAAGCCAATTGATACAGCGATGACAAATCCCTTTTTCATAATCTAGCCGCCTTCTTACAAAAACTAGAAGCACCCTAACATAATGAAAAATAATAAGTTAACCGAGATAATATCAACTTTGATGTATACCACAAATTGCATTCCAATGTTGAATATAGAGACAGCGGCATCGCACGAAATTGCCACGCATTGGGAATCAATTATGTGCAGTACCGAAAGCTCTGGACAGAAAAACTAACCTTCCAAGGCATTCCGCCAATATTGCACCGTTTTATCAGAGACAGAACCCGTTTCATTGGCCGCTGCGATCAAGAAGTCACATAAGTTGGTTGCAACCTCTTCATTGCCTAACAAGTATAAACTGCGAATGGCTCGCGTTAGTCGAAGTTGGTTATGGTCGTGATTCTTCAACCATACATGGTTGGCAGCGCTAAGTGGCAATAATGACGATATCTCACTTCCATCTCGCTGCATTCCCCAAAACTCAAGCATCAGGTCAAGCACTTGTAGATGAGCAGTGCGAAGCTCTTCTGAATTAGCAAAGATACTCCTATCTTCTTGAGTAACAAACGGTGCATGTTGATTGAACTTGGTCCCTTCATCTATTGGGAAAAACACTTGAATGTACTTATGGTCGTGTTCCAACCAGAAGTGATTGTAAGCTAACAACTGTTCAATATTACGACCAATTTTGTCTGGCACTTCTCCAGAGATAAAGCGAGCAATCTCACTCATTTAAAATCCTACCGACTATAGTTTTTGCTTGCGGGTTTCCGCTAAATACTGGGAGGTACGATTAACAACCTCCCAATTCAATCTACTCTTGCTATTAGAGAAGCTTATTCTGATTTATAACCAAACCGAGCCAAGTAATGCCAAACCTTCTTTACGTCTTGTTGGTCATAACCTTGCTCTGTCACGGCTAGCCCCAGTATTTTCGCATTGATCTTGCCGTTTACCGCTAACTTTTTTGCGAGTTCTATAAACGACTGGCCGCGATAATCTGGGTAGCGACTCATCTCTTCTAGGCTTAATTCGTAGCCATTGTGCCACTTTATCGGAACGCCCAATTTCACCGCGCGTTCTTCAATAATCGTCGAGCGGTAAATAGGGTCTAATACAAGACATTCAATATCGTCTTTCAGAGAGATAACCCCATGAACATGTGCCTCGATATAATCATCAAGTAAATCAACATCGGATGACAATGCTTTATCAACTAATGCCTGCACACGCCTAGAAACGGCGAAGTCCTCTGGCTCAAAGAAACTGTCGGGATAGCAAAACGTGGTTCGTTCCAAGGTCTCCGCTTTCAGTTGGAAGTAACAGGATCCAAAACGAGGTGACGCACCTGTTTCGTAGTTTCTGTAGTTCAATGCACCATATTTAGGCCTAAGCGCATCGGGAGCACTGTCGTAAGCACCGTCAAATACACGTTTTTCCCATAACCAACGGTCACCACCGGGATAAGCCGTCATACCACCGTTACTGGTACCTGTTTCAAATTGAGACTTCAAACACCCATCGTCAGCAATTACTTCGAGCAAAGGTTTATTGTCAGACGTATAACGATCGGAGTGGAAGTTGATCGTCACCGAGCAACTCGTTAAACAATCCGTACCTTGTGATTTCAATCGGATGTTTTCGATTGCTTGCTCTACTGCGTTGTCAGCCATGAAATCTCCTGTTTTCGAGAAAGAATACTGCGCCGACTAAACAAATAGTACGACACAGACAATAAACTTAACCTATTAAGATATGAACACAAAGTTCAACTTAGACAAGATATGCAGACAGCGGCAAATGACCTACTGCGCCTCAGGGGATGAAGCTTCCGAGCTAACCCGAAATTCCGCTTGGCTAAGCTTCTCTTTCGCTAAAGCCTCTTGCTGCTCTATGAAGCTAAAGAAGTTGCTCTCGCTAATGAACGGGTTATTCGAATCATCGACATTTCGTTTCTCACGATTAGCGAATAAATGATTCTTATGTGGATGGTTAGACAAATTCACACTCACTACAGGCGGCTGCAAAGCGATCTCTCGGACTCTGTCCATGCTCTCGAAGAACTGCTTCGCTAGCTTTGGATCTCGTGTATTTATACTGTGTCCGCCAACAACAAATGCGCGATACGATATACCCTTGTCCTTCACCATAAGATCTATTGAATAGTCCCCTTCCGTGTGGCCGGGTGTAAGGTAAAACTTAAACTCGTCTTCACCAACGCTAAGGCTGCTACTGTCTTGCACAAATAACTCTACTTGGGGAGGCAAAAAGGTATTCTTACCGCTGCTTTTATTGGCTTGAGCAATGGCTAATTCGTAGCCCTTCTGCGTCATCACAACTTTTGAGCCATATTCAGACTGAAGATATTGCGCTCCACCAGCATGATCAGAATGGCCGTGAGTGACCAAAATATGCGTGATTGCCTTATCTTGTAATCCAAGCTTTTCTAAATTAATTGGTATCCATAGCGAATAAGGGAAATCGAGTGTATCAATCAGAACTAATCCCTTTGAAGTCTTTACCGCATAAGACGACACCCACCTATCACCAACGTAATAAACATTATCGAACATTTGGAAAGGTTCAACATAGCCATTTTTAATCGACATTTCCGGAACGTTTTCAGATGCTATTACACTCGTCGAAACCAGTAAAAATAAGCCAATAAATAGCTTTTTCATGTCCCCTCCTAGATTGCTGACGTTGCATAATTTTAGCTGCAACACCTTAATTAAATTAACCTTTCTAATAAACGACACTGATACTCTGCGACACATTTTAGCTCAGCAGTATGTGCAGGGAATTGTTCGTGAAGAAAAC
Source organism: Vibrio sp. IB15 (assembly GCF_016406055.1). Lineage (NCBI taxonomy): Bacteria > Pseudomonadati > Pseudomonadota > Gammaproteobacteria > Vibrionales > Vibrionaceae > Vibrio > Vibrio sp. IB15. Next base: position 2,607 of record NZ_JAEFCE010000022.1, on the reverse strand, counting down.
ACAATGCATCCGCTAACGTTATTTGATGTAGATTCGACGTATACCCGAAAACCAATCGGTGGACATTGTCATAGAACTCATCGGAGCTATCTGAACTTTGACACTGTGCCAAGATAGCTTGATCAAGCTCATCGTCTGGATCTTCCAATGGGCTCTTGGCCTGTCGATAAAGATTAGAAAGCATCGAGTCATATTGCTCTTTCGACAGTTCTTCTTTGCAACGCAATATCCATGTAAGCGTAATTAGGTTGTGCCCAAAGAAACCAAACTGTTTGAGGCATGCTTGTAATACCTTGTCGAGCTCTACGACTTCGCTTGTGTCAGTGCTTCGATCGCCACCAGAGCGGGTCGATGTGACAAATTCAGTAAAGCGGTTAAGGAATGCTGGAATCTGAGACGGCTCTAACTCACGGTAAACACGATTCAGCGCTAATAAGATGGTCACATTGTGGGAAAGATATTCACTTATTTGAGAAGCCTGCGAAACGTAATGCGAGAAGATATCTTGAAAGCCCTTATTCTCATGCCACTGCATTAAAGCAACATACGCCGCTGGGTATACCCCACTTTCCAATATCCTATGAATACGAAAATCCGTAAACTTCGGCGCCAGCACCGTTGCAGAATACTCGCCTAAAACCTCAATCTCAGTTTGGTCTATCAACTCACTCGTTTTAAGCCAGACATTGTCTGATTTAGCGAAATAAGCATTCAGATAATTCGCAGCCAAATAAGCTTTTAAAGAATGAGGTTGATGGATGCTGGCACTGCTATAAAGTGCCTTTTCCAATAGTTGGTCGCTTGTCATGTTTCCTCCGTGAAAGTGACGTTTGGTGAGAGAATCAAGATTGCTCAACACCGAACGTCCAAATACACATCATATGCTTATCGTAATGCACGGGAAAATGCCATGCATTACGATTCAACCTAAAGCCATTAACTAAGGGGGTTATTTGCTCAGGTTGTTTGGAAATACGTTAGTTTTTACTTCCGTAGCAAACTCATTTGCTGCGTCAAAGATAGTTTGGCTGCAATGTGCGTACTGTTTTGAAAATGGAGGCCACCGGTTACCAAGCCCAAGCGCATCATTGATCACTAATACCTGACCATCACAATAGGCACCCGCGCCAATTCCAATCGTAGGGATGCTAATCTCTTGAGTAATCGATTCGCCAAGTGAAGAAGGTATGTGCTCAAGCACCAACATAAACGCACCCGCTTCTTGAATCGCTTTTGCTTCTTCGCTTACGGTTTGAGCATCTTCAGCAGATTGCCCTACTTTCTTGAAGTTTGTTGCCGTTTGCGGTGTTAACCCCGTGTGGCCAACAACTGGGATATTGTTTGCGACAAGGTGAGCAATAACATCGAGTTTTGCCCCTTCCAGCTTTATGCTGTCGGCACCAGCCTGCATCAGCCTTTTAGCATTAACTAACGCAACTTCAGGAGAACGATCGGTTAAGTATGGGAGGTCGCCAATAATGTGAGTATTTGGATCACCTCGACGCACCGCCCCTACATGATATTCCATGTGCTCAATGGTCACATCTCTCGTACTACTGAAGCCCATTTCAACCATGCCGACCGTGTCACCAACGAGAATAATAGGTATCCCAGCAGATTCGATACTTGCAGCCACAGGGAATGTATAAGCGGTCAACATCGGAATACGTTGTTTCCCTTTCATTTCCATAAAAGAACTTGGAGTGTGTTTCATGTTCTTGCTCTCATAAAATCATGCGTTATTAAAGCACTGATACTATTAGTTTTAATTGAGCTATGGAAGAGAAAATGTGGTGTTGATTAAACGCCCACAAATTAGGTTAAATTCAGAAAATGCGCTGAGTTAGTGGGCGTTAAACTCACGAAGAGTAATGATTAAGAGGAATTAAGTTTTCGTCTATAAATCCGTAACCCAACCTCAAACTATGTGTAGTGGCTCAAATGCTTCTCTATAAACTCGATATCTGCGCGAAAAAAATCACCAAGAGGTATCGCTGAGGGTTCTAGCCAATAGAAAGTTTGCTGTCTTTCTGCGTCGACCATTTTCGGTTCATGATTTAGATCCGCGCGCAAAACGAAGTAATGAATCTCACCACCGAAGTTGTTCTGCCCTTGATGAGTGCCGAGGAGTTTTAAATCTTTAAGACCCGTTTCTTCCCACAACTCTCTAATTGCGGCTTCGCGCCCCGACTCTCCGGGATCAACTGAACCTCCAGGGAACTCAAAAACAATTCCTTGGCGATGTCTAAAACGCTTTTGGATTAAGACTTTCCCTTCTCTTACAACCACCGCCATAGCTATGTTTTTCATGTGAGCTTTCCTTGGCTTTGTTGCGTAATTCAGTTTAGAGACAGAGCCACCCTGTTTCGCATGCTTTTTAGTCAATACGACAAGTTTCAGGCATACCTAACCCAGTAAGCTTGTTCAACGCTTTTATCATCGCGTAAGTTTCCCCCACCTGTGCATTGTAATTTCTTAAGCTCAATCGGCCTCCTAGCAACTGTTTAACTCGATACATCGCTGTTTCTGACAATGAACGTCTGTGGTATCCATACCGCTCTTTCCAATACTTATTTGAACCGTATAGCTTCTGGCAACCCACGGCGA